>JAKZXP010000293.1:0-5352 GCA_047514915.1 Terriglobia bacterium | reverse complement strand
GACAGGTGCTGGATTGCGGCGTAGGGGTACAACGCCACGCTGGCCTCGCGGCGATGAGCCTTCTGGATGGCCGCCACGGTATCGGCCCAGGTGCGCGTAAAAACGGTGCGGGCCGGGAATTTGATCTTGTCCCGGGTTTGCAGGTAGGCGGAGTAAACAATGAACTGCCCGGCCTGTTTCACGTCCCATTTCGACGGATGGGTGGTTTCGTAGAAGGGGCGGGCGTCGTAGGTCCAGCGTTCACGGGCGTAGTGCCAGCTCTCCTGCCCTTGGGGGTTTTGAGTAATGAGCACGGCGGTGCCACCGTCTCGCAGGCAGGAGTGCACCCAGGGCAGGCTGTTGGCTGCCTGCGCGTTTTGCGGGTAGGCGTTGACCAGAACCACGTCGGCATTGCGCGCGCGTTCGGTCCGCAGCAGGCGGTTTGCTTCGCGGCAGGCGGCGTGGTGCGCTTCCACGATGTCGCCGGCATACACCCCGATGACCTTGCGGTACCCGTTGTAAGCAATCTGCACGCTGAAATCCACCCGAGCCAGCCGCGCGGCTTCCACCATGTCCAACCGGCATTCGTTCTTGAAAATCTTGAGTGGGCCGACCGTCTTGTTGCGGTTGTCCCCCAGCCCGGCGATCGTGCGGTGAAAGTAGTGAATGGATTCGACCCAGGTGACGCCCGGCAGGATCGCTTTAGCGCCGCCGCCGTAGCCGGCCAGGCCGTGCGGCTTGATGCCACTGATGGTAACTCGCACGTCAGCCTGCATGAAGCGTCGGTTGATCTTGATGCGGTTGCCGCGGGACGTGCGCCCGATGTCGGTCAGATTTTCATAAATGTTGTGGTTCAGCCAGGGGTACTTGTCCGCATATTCGGCGCCCAGCTTGCGCTTCGCTTCATTCTGCGCTAGCGGGCGATGCGTCCCGTAGGAGGTCAGGAACAGGATGCCGTCGTCCTTGATACCACCCAGCTTCAGCTCCTCGATGATTTGCGGCACCACCTCGAAGGCAGGGGTGGGCCGGGTCAGGTCATCGAAGGTGATGAGGGCGGTGCGCTTTCCGCGGGCGATATCGGCCAGGCGCTTGGTGCCGATGGGTGCTTCAATGCGCTGGCCAATCTGTTCCGCGCTCAGAACCGGCGCTTTGATGCCGGCCATGTGGTACACGGTCAGGTCCCAGGAGGGAGGAATCTGCAGGCGCTCTTCCTCATCACCAAAATGCTCCCGGGTGGGGATGCCTGCCCAGCTTCCGTCCCCCTTCGCCGCTCCGGTTGGCGGACCCCGTCGCTCGCTGGCCCAGCTCCAGATGGGCGCGCTCCCCAGCGCGGCCACACCCACGCCAGCGGACCGCAGAAACTCACGGCGTCCCAGTTCCTGCTGTCTCATATACGTACCTCCTCCGCTGTACGGCGCTTAGCCGTACACCCCCAAACGTCGATTGACAAGGCCCAAAGTTCGAATAGAAACGATCAGCCACCTCATGATGCCTTGGACTGCCGTCTTCGGGAGTGGGACAATTGCAATCTTACCTGTCAGGAGGGCTGCCAGGTAAGTCTAGGATTGCCTGCGCAGGCCGTTGGAGCCCGCCTCCCAGCGCTAAATTGCTTGCGTTCAGGGTAGGAATGCTGTAGCAACACACCGGGAAACCCAAATCGGAGATTCCGGATGATGCAGCAAACCGATGCGGATTGAACTGATATGCCCAGCACCGCCGGGAACCCTCTATGGCAACAGGGTCACAGCGCTTCGGTGGGGAAGGATTCTGAAGCGGCTGGGCCATCGCGTGAGCATTGCGCAACAGTACGAAGGCAGCCGCTGCGACCTCTTGATCGCCCTGCATGCCCAGCGCAGTGCGGAGCCCGTATTTCGATTCCACGACCGGTATCCTGACCGGCCTGTCATTATCGCCCTGACGGGCACCGATCTCTATCGCGACCTCCGCCGCGAACGGCACGCACGGCAGATAGTTGAACTGGCCACGCGTTTAGTTGTGTTTCAGCCTCTTGCCCGGAAAGAGCTCCCCTCCCATCTGCGGCGAAAAGCCCAGGTCATCTACCAGTCTGTAGAGAAGACGAGGAAGTCAGCTACTAGAGGCATGAGACGCCAGGTTTCCAGCCGGTCGAGTTTCTTTGATGTCTGTGTCGTTGGTCACCTGCGAAAGGTGAAGGACCCCTTTCGCGCTGCCCTCGCCAGCCGGCGTCTGCCGGTCTCGTCCAGGATCCGGATACTGCAAGCAGGCACGGCGATGGCGGAGGCAATGGCCCAGAAGGCGCGAGCCGAAGAGAGCCGAAACCCGCGCTACCGATGGCTGCAAGGAATCCCTCAAGCGCAAGCGCGACGACTGATCGCGTCCAGCCGTCTCCTCGTGTTAAGTTCGCTCATGGAAGGCGGCGCCAACGTGATTTCGGAAGCCATGGTCGACCATGTTCCGGTGCTTTCGTCGCGCATCCCTGGTTCGGTTGGTCTGCTGGGCACGGGCTATCCAGGCTATTTCCCCGTCAGGGACACGGGCGCGTTGGTACGTTTGCTGGTTCGAGCAGAATCAGACCCGGAGTTCTACGGGCGGTTGCAATTGTGGTGCTCTCGACGGGCACCTCTTTTCCGGCCATCGCACGAAAGCGCTGGGTGGAGAAGACTGTTAAGCGAGCTGAATCCGCGCACCCGGTAACCCCGGCCTTGCCAATGCAGCCCTGACGAAGACGTTGCGGTTTGCGGTCAGACTTGGTAAAGAGAGTAGACTTCCCGAATGAACCGGCCAAGCAAGCTTGTCCTGCTGTTTCTGACGCTTGGGATTGCCACTTCAGCGTTTCTCTTCTGGTGGCGTCATCAAGCACAGATTCGGACGCGCACGTTCGAGTTCCACTATGTTACGCGTATCCCCGCGGCCCCAGAGCAGGCGGGGAAGCTGCGGCTGTGGATTCCGGTCCCAGAGTCGAACGGCCAGCAGGAGATTTCCCACCTCACGATTGATAGCACGGTTCCGTACGAGTTGCACCGCGACCTGGAGTACGATAATCAATATGCTTATCTGGAGGTCGACCCACACTTGGTCACGATCCCCATCGAAGTGCGCATGCACCTGCAAGTGGAACGCCGTGAACACCGCGTGACGCCGGAGGAACCCGCAAGACATCCGAACGTAGTCCAGAGGAAACCCGCCGAGCTGTCGCGGTTCCTCCAGCCCGACCGTCTGGTGCCCATCGATGGCATGATCGCGGCGTTGGCCAAGAAGGAAACCCGCGGGCTGGAGCGGCCCCTCGACAAGGCGCGCGCCATCTACGACTATGTAGTCTCAACGGTGCGCTACGATAAGTCTGGCCAAGGGTGGGGGCGCGGCGACGCTATTTACGCCTGCAATGTTCGCAAAGGCAATTGCACCGACTTCCACGCCCTGCTCATCGGAATGATGCGCGCTGCGGGAATTCCGGCACGATTTGAGATCGGCTTTCCGATACCACACAATCAAAATGCGGGCGAAATAGCGGGTTACCACTGCTGGGCGCAATTCTATCTCGAGGGGGTAGGCTGGGTGCCGGTGGATGCATCCGACGCCTGGAAGGATCCCGCCCGGCGGAATTACTTCTTCGGTGCCCACGATGAGCACCGCGTGCTCTTCACCCGCGGGCGCGATATCCGTTTCAACCCCGCCCAGCAGGGTGAACCGCTCAACTTCTTCATCTATTCCTACGCGGAATTCGCCGGTAAAACCTTCACGGGCGTCGAGCACCAATTCTCTTTCCGCGACTTGCCCCAGTAGACATTTTCCGCGCAGCTACCCAGCGGCACTCACTGTGCGCAGGTGCGAAAACCGGCGAAAACATCCCGGCGGTCTTTCGTGTAAAAACTGCGCCAGGTGTTGCGGATCAGCCGTGAGCGAGTGGCCCAGCACCCGCCTCGGAGAACCTTGTACGCGGGTGTGAACCAGGGCTGCGAGTATTCTTTGTAAGGGTCAACGATGAAGCCCGGATACGGCTGGAACTCGGTCGCCGTCCATTCCCATACGTTGCCAATCATCTGGCGGCAGCCAAAGGCGCTGTCCCCAGCCGCCAGGGCCCCTACCGGCAGGCAACCGATGCCGAGCGCATCGAGGTGAGCCCGTTCCGACGTGGGTGGATCGTCACCCCACGGGTATCGGCGCCGGGACTCCGAGATTCCGCCGGAAGACGGCTCAGCCCCAGCCGCTAGCTCCCATTCGGCTTCGGTGGGCAACCTGCAACCAGTCCAGCGGCAGTAGGCTTCGGCCTCGTACCAGTTGAGGTGAATGATCGGGAGGTTCTCGGCGAGCGGCACAATCCGGTCGAAGTGCCGCTGCAACCAGCCGCCGGAGTCCCGAATCCAGTAGAGCGGATGCTCGGCGCCCTCCTTCTTGAGCCAGGCGAGTCCCTCTTCGCTCCAGAATTGATGCGTGCGGTAACCGCCGTCGTCCACAAAATCGGCGAACTGGCGATTCGTAACCGGCGTGCGTGAAATCGCAAACGGCTCCACACAAACCTTGTGACCCCATTTCTCGTTGTCGAAGACGAAAATCTCATCTGGTGTCGCACCGAGGAGAAAGTTTCCACCCGGGATGGAGACATTACCAGAAGCATCGCTCGGAACTGCGGAACCGAACCTCCGGCGCACACCCACTGAGAGCACCGGCGCCGGATAGCCGAGTGTCTGTCGAGTATAAGTGAATGCTTCTCCGTGCATGTCCTCGTGCATCGCTACCAGCCAGTAAAAATATGCTTCGTTTTCGGCTATATCACCCGGGGGTAGCGTCTCAATCACCCAATTGAGGACCTCCTGGGCGAAGCTCTGCGTTTCGGCGCGCGAGAGGAGCGGCAAATCCCAGCGAGTGTCGTGCGAAACCGCGGCAGAGTCCCAGAGAGAATCGGCCTGAGAAAGAATCGGCGGCCTACCCCGCAGGTGCCGAAGCACCCACTTTTCCTGGAACCAGGCGACGTGGCCGATCTCCCAGATGGGTGGATTGATGACCGGCAGCAACGGCGTTTCCAACTGCTCGTCCGTGAGATCCGCCAACAGTTCGAGGCTTCGCTTGCGCGAATCCACCAGCATTGAGATTAGTTCCGAGGACCTCATTGATGCGCCTGCCGCTGTGATTCCTTGGCGAGGATAGCCAGGAAGCTGACATCAATTGTATTATACGCAGTCTAATCTCTACCCGCAGGAAGGGCGAACCGATGTCTAATCCGGAATTTCCGATTTGCCCTTCCCCTTCGACCAATAACGCACACCAGGCTGCTCTGTCGACTCAACCGGAACCAAACTTTTTGGGAGGTTGGGCGTTGAGAGGTGGATCATCGAAACGTGTTGGAAAGCCAGTCCCAAGCTGGCTAATCGAAGAAGAGGACTTTGGTGTGTACCT
>JAKZXP010000292.1:0-3811 GCA_047514915.1 Terriglobia bacterium | reverse complement strand
ACCCAGGGCACCCCGGCTTTGTCACTGCTGACGAATGGATCGTAGCCGAGGATGGTCATGCCAAATGGTTGAGTGAGCTTCGCTAGGTGCGCTCCGATCTTTCCCAGGCCGATAATTCCCAGAGCATGCTCGGCCAAATCGCCGGTTTTGAAGTCATAGCGCTTCCGCCACTGGCCAGTCTTCACGATGCTGTCGCAGAGGGGGATTTTTTTCACCATCGCCAGCAGAAGCGCCAGAGCCCCCTCCGCCACGGCGAAGCCGCTGACCGGCGCGTTGATTACGGCAATCTTGCGCGCCGTCGCCGCGGCAACGTCCACGGCGTCAAACCCGGCGCCGGTACGCCCGATCACGCGCAGCGTCGCGCAAGCGTCAATCATTCCGCCGGTCACCCGCCCTTCGCCCCGGCAGACCAGAGCGATGGTGCCTTTCAGCAAACCTATCAGCGTTTCTTCGTCAGTCGAGGGAGCGATCTCGACCGGCGCCACTTGCTGGAGGATCTCAATGGCAGTTGTGTCAATGGGTGCGGTGGCGACGATTCGCTGGGGGACCGTAGCTTCTGCGGATGGGAACGTAATCCCCCACAGATTTTTCGGGTCCCTTAGTTCCACACCGAATTCGAAATTGCCGCTTTTGTTCTTCTTGCGTTCGCACCAGATGACTTTGCCCATCGCACTTCGCTCGTTTGCGAGGTTCGTAACAACAACCTCCTGACCTACATCGAAGGGCTGTTTGCACTCGATCCTGGCCCCGTACTGACTCAGCACGACCGTCCAGCCCTCGACCCCCTGAAAACTGCCGCTGGCGTCCTTGACCAGCCGCACGGCAAGCCGCATGGGCACGCGAGTACTTCGCCGTGCGCCTAAGGTTAAGTCCTCCGGTCTGATCCTCACCATTTTCGTTGACGATTGCGTCTGCCCATGCTAGCTCTCCGGCTACCGATAGTAAAGAGCAACGGAAGCCGGGGAGTGCCTTAGTTCCAACTGAGGCACTCCTGGAATCCGGGATCGGGAAGGAGAGAGTGGCCCAAGGAGCAGATAGTTCCCCGCTAGCTTTGCGCGTTATTTCCATGTCAAATCGCCTGCGATTGGTGCGCGTGATCCGTCCTCATTGGAATATGATCAGTCTATGAACGCAGCCTCTCAACCGCCGCCTGCAATTCCTTCTGCCGACTCTGTCGAAGCCCGCACCATGAAGAAGATCGGCGGACGCCTTCTCCCCCTTGTCTTTACCCTTTACGCGGTGGCCTACCTCGATCGCGCGAATGTGGCGTATGCCAAGTTGACCATGACGGTGGATCTTGGTTTTTCTGAAGCCGTCTATGGCTTCGGTGCCGGGTTGTTTTTTGTGGGATATTTGCTGCTGGAAATCCCCGGTGCGTTGATTGTGCACAGATGGGGTGCGCGGCTGTGGATGTCGCGCATTCTCATTTCCTGGGGCTTTGTCACGGTCATTACCGGCTTCGTCCGTACAGCGAACGACTTTTATTTTGCCCGCTTTTTGCTGGGTGTTGCCGAGGCAGGATTTATCCCGGGAGTCATCGTTTACCTGAACCAATGGTTTCCCAGCCAGTATCGGGCCCGAGCCATGGCCAGATTGCTCATAGGCGGCACTTTTGCATTGGTCATTGGAGGGCCGATTGCCGGCGCCATTATGACGGTGAACTGGATGGGGCTTGCCGGCTGGCGGTGGGTGTTTATTCTGGAAGGGGTTCCGGCAGTCACTATGGGTGTTCTTATCCTGTTCATTATGACAGACCGGCCCGCGAAGGCGGCCTGGTTGCGGCCTGATGAGCGCGAATGGGTCATCAACGAACTGGAAGCAGAAAAACAGAGAAAGGTCCAGTTCGGCAAGGTCACGGTTTGGCAGGCCTTTCGGCACCCCGCCGTGCTCATTCTGGCTTCGCTCGAGGTCCTGGCCAACATGGGGAATATAGCGTTTGGTCTATGGCTGCCCACAATGATTCAGCGAGCCTCTGGCCTGCCGCCCCATCTTGCAGCAGTAGTGTCGGCGCTTCCCTTCGTGACGGCTGTGATAGGCCAACTGATCAGTAGCTGGTCCTCGGACCGCAGGCGGGAGCGCGTCTTTCACACCGCCATCCCGCTTTTTCTGGCCGGCATCATCTTCCCGATCACGACTCTTCCCGGCATCTCCTTCGGCTGGCTGCTGTTCTGGCTTTGCATGTCGAGTGCAGCCATCTGGGCGCAAGGTCCGCCCTTCTGGACCCTGCCCACATTAGTCCTCGGGGAGGCGCCGGCGGCAGCCGCGATTGGCTTTATCAACACCGTTGGACAAGTGGGGGGATTCTTCGGGCCCACTCTGGTTGGGGTCATGCTGACGGCAGGCTACTCTTTTGACGACACTACCCGCCTCCTGTCGCTGGGCTTCATCGCGTCCGGCATGATGGCGTTGTGTTTGCGGCGTTACATCCCGGCTCACGGATTGGAAACGGGGCAGCCGGAACCCCAGGACGCGAGATAGTCAGACGCGAGATAGTCAGACGCGAGATAGTCAGATGCGAGATAGTCAGATGCAAGGTATTCAGTGGTCCCCGATGGCCGCACTCTCGAGGACGAATGCCTCGCGTTGTGGCCCTTACTACCACCCCACGCAAGATTGGAAGATAATAGTAGTCGGACCTGAATAGGCAAACCTGGCACTGAACCAGAAAATATCGCATCAGGAAAACAGTAGCCGCGGGAGTCGGCGGCACGGGAGGTTGGAGGCAACGTGGACAAGACGGTTCGCAACGCAGACGAAGCGGTAGCCGATGTCTCCGATGGGGCACTCATCATGATGGGAGGCTTCGGGCTGTGCGGCATCCCGGAGAATCTGATTGCCGCGCTGCGCCGCAAGGGCACCCGCAACCTGACCGTGGTCAGCAACAACGCCGGCGTGGACGATTTCGGCATCGGCCTGCTGCTGCAGACCCGGCAGGTGAAGAAGATGATCGCCACCTATGTGGGGGAGAATAAGCTGTTTGAGGAACTGATGCTGAAGGGAGAGTTGGAAGCGGAGTTGAACCCGCAGGGCACGCTGGCCGAGCGCATCCGGGCCGGTGGCGCCGGCATCCCTGCTTTCTATACGCCTACCGGCTACGGCACCGTGATCGGTGAAGGCAAGGAAGTGCGCGAGTTCAACGGTCGGACCTGCGTGATGGAGCGCGCCCTGCACGCCGACTTTGCCTTCGTCAAGGCCTGGAGGGGCGACCGCTGGGGCAACCTCGTGTATCGGAAGACGGCTCGCAACTTCAACCCGGTGATGGCAACGGCGGCCCGAGTGACCATTGCGGAAGTGGAGGAGTTAACGGAGGTGGGGCGGCTGGAGCCGGACCAGGTCCACACCCCTGGGCTTTTCGTGCATCGGATCTTTCAAGGGGAGAACTATGAAAAGCGAATCGAGAAGCGGACCGTCCGGCGGGCCGGCTGAGGCGGCGGCAGACGCGAAGCGAGAAGCGGCCCGCAGGCGGGAGCGGATCGTGCGCCGTATTGCCCAGGAACTGCGCGACGGTTACTCCGTCAACCTGGGCATTGGCGTGCCGACGCTGGTGGCGAACTTCATTCCCTCGGGCATGGACGTGATCCTGCAGTCGGAGAATGGGATGCTGGGGGTGGGGCCCTATCCTGAGGATGGGCACGAAGACGCGGACCTGATCAACGCAGGCAAGGAGACGGTCAGTGAGCGACCCGGCGCCAGCTATTTTTCTAGCGCCGACTCGTTTGGCATGATCCGAGGCGGGCATGTGGACCTGACGGTGCTGGGGTCCATGGAAGTGGACCAGCAGGGCAACCTGGCCAACTGGATGATCCCCGGC
>JAKZXP010000291.1:0-3939 GCA_047514915.1 Terriglobia bacterium | reverse complement strand
CTTGAAGCCACTCTTGTGGATGTGGTGCTGCTCGTCGGCCGGGGTCAGCACTTCGCTTTCGTCAATGAAGTCCACCTCCAGCGCCTCCAGCACCTGCGCCTCGGTGAAGTGCCCGATGCGCACCTTGGCCATCACCGGGATGGAGACGGTGCTCATGATGGCGCGGATGGTCTTGACGGGGGCCATGCGGGCCACACCCCCTTCCCGGCGAATGTCAGCCGGCACCCGCTCCAGGGCCATCACCGCCACCGCCCCCGCCTTCTCGGCGATTTCTGCATGCTCGGCATTGATCACATCCATGATGACCCCGCCTTTGAGCATCTCCGCCAGTCCCACCTTCAGGCGGTACTGTTCGTCCAGGAAATTCCAGGGCTCTGCCATATCCTTACCCTCCCTAATGCTTCCGCTCAGAGTTGATGTCTGGTGTGTTGGCGCGGAGCCATACCACGGCGGATTCCCCAAATCATCTTACTACACGCCAGCTACTCACTACACGCCAGCTACTCCATGCCGGGAGGCGCGACCTGCGCCATCTCGTCCAGGCTCAAGCCATGTAGCAACTCCAGCCCGAAGCGCTCACGGAACCGGCGGGCGACCTCGGCGGGCAGGCTCTCCCCAACCGCAATCGCCTGCCGAAGGGATGTGAGGTCGAACTCGCCCGGCGTCTGGAGCAGCGTGCTGTACAACGACGTGGCTGTGAAGAAAAGCGAAGGACGAAAACGCGCGATGGCGCCAACCGCTGCCTCCGCTGTGACCTCTTGCGACTCCAGCACTGTCGCTGCCCCTGCCGAAAGAGGCAAGGCCAGGCTGGCGAGCAGCCCCCAGGCCGACCAGATGGGAAGAGTCGAATAGACACGATCCTGGCAGTCAATATTAACTAAACGGCGGCCGACCTGCTGGCTCCAGTGAAGCAGATGCTCCTGGCGGTAGTAGACACTTTGGAGTTCGCCCCCGGGAGATGGCGCGTACAGGAGCACCACCGGGTCTTCGGGCGCGCCCTCTGGAGTTTCCGCGTGGGGTTCCACATCCTCGATTCGGTGCCGCCACGACCACGCGGGTGCGGTCTCGCCCACTACCAGCAGGCCTTCGGGCCTGACGTGCTGGCGGCACTGCTTCAGCTCGCCCAGCGCAAGCTCATCCACCACCAGCACCCGTGGCGCGCAATCCTGGATCACCGCCAGCAGCTCGCTCGCCTGGGAAAGCGGGTTCACGGGCGTGGCGACGGCGCCCAGTCGCAGCGCGCCCAGCAAGGCTGCCACCAGCTCTGGGCCGTTGGGCAGGGCCAGCAACACGTGCTCCCGACGGCCCACACCCAGGTCGCGAAACACTCCGGCAGCGCGGTTGCTCTGATCCGCCAATTCCCCATAAGGGTAAGTTGTGTTCGGAGTTGCGCCGGCAGTGAGCAGTGCCGGCCGCTCTTCATGACCGGCTTCCAGGTGCCGGTCTAAGAACTGCCAGGCCAGGTTGCCTGATCCATCCATTTCATTCATTTCATCCATGCGGGCTAGCCTTTCTTTTCCCCTGCGGCACTTCCAAGCGCCACTAAGACGAAGTGCCGGAACCACAACCAATTCGCAGACCGCTGACAGCAGCGGGGCTACAGGCCTTGCAGGAAGGGATTCTCGGCGCGCTCACGGCCAATGGTGGTCAGCGGGCCGTGACCCGGCACCACCACGGTGTCGTCGTCCAGCGCCAGCAGTTTGGTTTGGAGCGAACGCAAGATTTGGTCGGAGTCGCCGCCGGGCAGATCCGTGCGTCCAATGCTCCCTTGAAACAGGGTATCTCCGGCGAACAGCTTCTTGCTGCCGCCGGCGTCGGGAAAGTACAGGCAGACACTGCCCTCCGTGTGACCGGGGCTGTGAAGGACGCTGCCGGTAGCCGGCCCGACGCGTACCGTGTCGCCTTCCCGCAGCAGCGCGTCGGGCGCGTCGAGCGCTTCCGGCGCCTCGCCCTCGGGGAGCCCGATCATCTGCGCCTGCTGCGGCAGTGCTTGCGCCAGCCACAGGTCAGCCTCGTGCATGTAGACCGGCGCACCGGTGGCTTGCTTGAGCTTCCTTGCTCCCCCGATGTGGTCAATGTGGGCGTGGGTGATGGCGATCAGGGTGAGCTTCAGGCGGTGGCGGCGCAGCACCGCCAGGATGCGCTCAATCTCGTCGCCAGGATCAATGACGATCGCTTCCCCGCCCTCCTGGTCGCCAAAGACCGAGCAATTGCACTGCAACCAGCCCACCGGCAGAATCTCGTGAATCATGCTGCAGACGACCTCAGGGTTAGAATGGCATCCTCATGGAGCTTCCATTATAGCGGGCTGGGCATTATAGCGGGGCGGGCATTATAGGGAGGCTGGGATGGTGCTTGCCAGTTTCACCCCCAACAGTGTATTCAATCCTTAGGAAGCTACAGCAAGAGTAACTTCCCTGTCATTCCGAGCGGAGCGAGGAATCTGCTGTTCAACGCAGCGCCTGCTGGACAAGCAGGTTCCTCGGGCCGCCAGACAACATCGGCCCTCGGAATGACACGCTGGCGCCGGCTACATCACAGGGCCAGACGGTCTTATCCGTGACTGGAGTTGCTATGCGAACTGTCCTTGACTCACTTCACAGCGCGGCTGGCGCGCAGTTCTGCGCTTACCACGGCTGGGAAATTCCGGAAAACTTTGGCAGCGTGGAGACTGAATATCAGGCGCTGCGGCGCGCCGCGGGCATCGTTGACCTCTCCTTTCGTGGGAAGCTGGTGGCCACCGGAGAAGACCGCGCGCGCTTCCTGCAAGGCATGGTGTCGAACGAAGTCGAACAGCTCCAGCCGGGCCAGGGTAATTACTGCTTCCTGCTCAACGTCCAGGGACACATCCTGGCGGACCTGAACGTGCTGGCCCAGCCCGAACGTCTGCTGCTGGACTGTGAGCCGTTGGTGACCGAGAAGCTGCGGACGACGCTCGAGCGCTACATCATCATGGATGAAGTGGAGATGGAGGATCGCTCGGCGCACCTGGGAACCCTGGCGGTCGAGGGACCGGCGGCTCCGCAGGTGGTTTCCGAGGTATTACGCCTGGAGACGCTGCCTGCTGAGCCACTGACTCACCTGAGCCCAGACGGGAAATCCGACTTCCTGCTGGTCCGAACGGCTCTGACCGGGGAAGGGTTCTGGATTGTGGCTCCGGTCGAGCGCCTACCGGAACTCTGGCAGAGCCTGGTGCAGGCGGCCCGGCCGCTGGGCGGGCAGGCGGTGGGATTCGCGGCATTGGAAGTGGCTCGCATCGAGGCCGGCACCCCGCGCTACGGCGCCGACATCGAAGAGAACAACATCTCTCAGGAAACCGGCCAGTTCCGCGCCCTCAGCTTCACCAAGGGCTGCTACCTGGGACAGGAAATCGTCGAGCGCGTGCGCTCGCGTGGCAAAGTGAATCGCAAGCTGGTGGGGCTGGTGGCGCCGGCCGGGTCCGCCCTGCGCGCCGGGATGAAGATCGCGGCCGGCGACCGCGACGGCGGCCGCGACATTGGCCGCGTCACGAGCGCCGCCCACTCCTTCGCCTTGGGCAAACCCATCGCCCTGGCCTACCTCCGCCACGAATCCTCCGAGCCGGGAGCGCAGGTCCAGGTGGAAGGCACAACAGCGGAAGTGTCCCCGCTTCCCTTCCCCGGAGTCTAACAGGCTGCTGAAAAACTTCTCCACAGACTGAAGTCTGTGCCACACGGGGCCTGCAAGTGGTTTGAAAAGTGGCACAGGCTTCAGCCTGTGGAAGCCTTCTTGGGTCCCTGAAAACGGTTTTTCAGCAGCCTGCTAAGTCCCCCGACAATTTCTAGCCAGGATTTCCGTTTTGGCCTCCTGGCCACCAGCGATCCTACATCCAACCGCCTCCATTGGAGCCGTTTCTCTGGTTTTTCCATCCCGAGCGACTCCAGCGGCCCAGGAAGGGGCCAACTCTGCTCCTCCGGGTAC
>JAKZXP010000290.1:0-3846 GCA_047514915.1 Terriglobia bacterium | reverse complement strand
CAGCACGATCACGAGCAAAACCGTCAGCTTGGCCCCCTCGACGCTGACCGCCGGAGCGCGGGCCACCTCCTTCCTGCCGCCCAACAGGTTGATGCGGATCATAGGTTTTCAAAACTCCTCAGGGCCAGCCCCACAGCGACGGCCAGTCGCGGCGAGTTTTCTGCGATCACCTCGCCGTGCGGCCCCCCCACGTCGTACCCCAACTTGCGGAACGGGTTCAACTCCTCCACCGGAATGGAAAACTCCTCCTTCAACACGTCTATCAAGCCCGGCACTCTGGCTGATCCGCCCGCCAGATGAATCTTCTGAATGTGCTCGCCAGCAGCCGTGGCCCGGAAGAAATCGAACGTCTTTTGGATTTCCAGGATGATCAGCTCGGAAACGGACCGCAGCACAGGTAGCCGCGCCTCCTCGCTGACCCCTGGCACGCCCTGGCCCATCTTCACCTGCTCGGCATCCTCGAAGCTGAGGTCCAGTTCTTTTTGCAGCGAGTCGGTGTACTGATTGCCGCCGATGCTCACATCGCGGGTGAATAAGGGAACGGTTCCCCGGACGATGTTGATATTCATCACGCTGGCGCCAATGTTGAGCAACGCCACGGTCTGGTTGTTCGGCGGCTCGTAGTTGTACTCAAAGGCGTTTTGCAAGGCAAAGGCGTCCACGTCCACGATCGCCGGAGTCTTGGCTGCCTGGCTCAACACGTTCGTATAATTCAGGATCTTGTCCCTCTTAGCGGCTACCAGCAGCACCTCCATGCCGCCGCCCGACGCCTCCGAGGAGAGCGTCTGCCAATCCAGGTTCACCTCGGCGATGTCGAAGGGGATGTGTTGGGAGGCCTCCGACTGGATCTGTTCCGCCACTTCCTCGTCGGCCATGGGGGGCATGGATAGGCGCTTGACGATGACCGAGTGGCCGCTCACACTGGTGGCCACGTTTTTCGTCTTGATCTTATGCTCACTGAACATCCTGACAATGGAGTTGGACACCGCAACCGTATCTACAATGGCCCCCTCCACCAGGATTTCCGGGGCCAGGGGCTCCACGGCCAGCTTGTCGACAACAAGCTCCTTGCCACTCTTTTTCAACTCCACCGCTTTTAGGGCACTAGACCCAATGTCCAGTCCTACGACCTGCTTGATTTTGCCAAGTCCGAACATACCTCACTCCTACTCGCTGTCAGCCACCGCCAGAGCCACCCTGGCCGCGTTTGCGGCCCTCGACCCGGCCCTCATGGCTCACTGCACCCGCTATAGCAGGCGCCGGGCAGCCGCGTAACGCTTGCTGCCGTCTCGCACGCTAGCCGCCGCCTCTGGTTTGCCCGCCACTTCGCGGGCCATCTGCCTCCGCCTTGTCGCCAAGCTCTGCTTCTCCATCCACCGGTCCAGGGTCGTCTTCTTGAATTTCCACCGGTTGCCAAGCTTGAAGCCGGGAATCTTCTCCTCGGCGACATATCGATACAAGGTGTCCGGGGAAATCCCCAGGTATTGAGAAGCCTGGCGTATGTTCATGACCTCTGGCGGTGCAGGCATACTCTCTCTCCAGCTGCTAGCCAAGTCTCAATGACACCCCGACTCCCTCAGACAAAGGGCACCCAACCGAAACGCATCGTCCCAGCTACGTTGTAGCAGTGTCAAGAACCATTCGGACGCAGTTGTGCGGGAATCTTTGGGTTTCTTCAAGCCTCTTCGGCGTTTCTACCTGTTTTTGCCGCACATCTGGTTGCGCTCTCTGGGGTAGGGCCCTAGATATTGGGCCTCTCTTGCCAACACCGCAAGTACCAAGGTAGTAAAACCGGATGGCTTCCGCTGCACCGTCAGTGCGAGAACCCTGGGGGGAAAGGACGCCAGGGCAGCAGGTGGGGTGTGAGCGTGTGGAAGCCTTCGGGAATGGGTTTCACCGGTTTGGCCATTGTGCTGTCCTTGTCTGTTCGGAGTTTCTGGAACCAGAAGCAGCCTCAGTAGGCAGAGAGCTCCCGGCAGGCGCGAATCACGTCCTGCTCGTTGGGCAGGAAGGCCTTTTCCAGCGGAGGGCTATAGGGCACCGGAGTGTCAGGAGCAGTGATGCGGCGGATGGGACCGTCCAGGGATTCGAAAGCCTTCTCCGAAATGATCGCCGCCAGTTCGCCGGCCAGACCGCCGATCCGGGTATCTTCGTGCAGCAGCACAACTTTGTTGGTGCGCCGGACACTCTCCAGCACACTCTCCTCATCCAGCGGGACCAGGGTGCGCAGGTCCAGCACCTCGATCTCAATCTCTTCCCTGGCCAGCGTCTCGGCAGCCCGCAGGGCCACGTGCACCATGGCTCCGTAGGTGATCACGGAGATGTCTCGGCCCGCGCGACGCAGTGCCGCCTTGCCGATCGGCACCAGGTACTCGGGCTCGGGCAATTCCTCCTTAATGCTTCGGTAGAGCAGCTTGTGCTCGAAGAACAGCACCGGATCGTTGTCGCGGATGGCCGACTTGATCAGGCCGCGCGCGTCGTAGGGCGTGGCCGGCGCCACTACCTTCAGTCCCGGCGTGTGCACGAAGGCCATTTCCGGATTCTGCGAATGGAACGGCCCGCCGTGAATGCCGCCCCCGGAGGGCCCGCGGACCACCATGGGCACCCCGGCACCCCAACGATAGCGGCACTTGGCGGCGAAGTTTACCAACTGGTCGTAGGCGCAGGAGATAAAGTCGGCAAACTGCATCTCAGCCACCGGGCGCAGGCCCAGCAGAGCCGCCCCAACGCTGGACCCCACAATGGCCGACTCCGAGATGGGTGTGTCAATCACGCGCCGTGCCCCGAAGCGTTCCAGCATCCCGGCGGTAATCTTGAAGGCGCCGCCGTAGGCGCCGACATCCTCGCCTAGAACAAAAACGTCCGGGTCGCGCTCCATCTCTTCCCACAGGCCCTGCCGGATGGCTTCCAGGTAGGTGGTCAGCATGGTTTTGCTTTGTCCGGCTTCAGCCCCGGGCGGCGGAGAGGGTGCGTCGCAACACCGGCGATTCTTGCCGCCCATCGTACACGTTGTCCAGCACAGTAGCCGGATCGGGGAAGGGACGCTGTTCGGCCCAGCTCACCGCGTCATCCACTTCGGCGATGATGCGACGGTTCAACTCGCCCAGTGGCGCCTCCGACAGGAAGCCCCACTCCATCATCACCGCCTCCAGGCGGGTGATGGGATCCTTGCTCGCCCACTCCTCAAACAACGCCTTGGGGACATACTCAGCCTTGTCGTGCGCCGAATGGCCGGTCATGCGGAAGGTCTTGCACTCGATCATAGCTGGCCCTCGGCCGGAGCGTGCGTGCTCGACGGCCTGCTGGGCAGCTTGGTAGACCGCGATGACATCGTTGCCATCCACAATCTCCGCCGGAATCCCATAGGCCGGGCCACGGTCGGCCACGTGTTTCACGGGCATCTGCAGCTCCACCGGGGTCGAATAAGCGTACTGGTTGTTGTTACACACGTAGACGACGGGAAGTTTCTGCACGGCGGCCAGGTTTAACCCCTCGTGCCAGTCGCCTCGGCTGGTGGCCCCGTCGCCGAAGTAGCAGAAGACCACGTTGGGCTTGCCTTGGTAGCGGAGAGCCAGGGCGGCGCCGCCGGCCACCGGGACGATGGACCCAATGCTGCTAATAAAGGCGATGAGATTCAGGCTCAGGTCGCCCATGTGCATGTTGCCGTCGCGCCCACGGGTGGGGCCGTCCACCCGTCCCATAAACTGCGCCAGCACCGTGCGCGCACTCATGCCCCGCACCAGAAACGCCCCCAGGTCCCGGTGCGACGGGCACAGCACATCGTCCTGCTGGGAGAGGAGCGCGCTGCCGACCCCAATGGCCTCCTGACCGCGCCCTCCGTAGACA
>JAKZXP010000289.1:0-5623 GCA_047514915.1 Terriglobia bacterium | reverse complement strand
CCTTCGCCGTTCAAATCGCGGCAAGGGAAAAACAGTCGTAAGATATGCTGGAACAGTCAGTTGCCGCCCGTCCGTGAGTCGTTAACCGGACAGTAGTGAAAGACCATAATGTCTCCCATGTCTACCCGGAGGATGGTGCGACTGGATGGATAATACTCCAGCACAATTCCAAAATCGAGTGCGAAATTGGTCTCTGAACCACAGCGCAGTGAACCCCCGATTCCTGGTCCCGGACCAAGGCAGCTTTCCCGGTACAGAAACCCCGGTCTGAGCTTCCCGAATATCCCAATCTGATCGCGCCTAGTCCCCGCCTTGGCGCCAAACACTCCTACT
Source organism: Terriglobia bacterium (assembly GCA_047514915.1). Taxonomy (GTDB): domain Bacteria; phylum Acidobacteriota; class Terriglobia; order JAJPHL01; family JAPKYU01; genus CBDBKE01. Next base: position 5,290 of record JAKZXP010000289.1, on the reverse strand, counting down.
GCCCTACGACCTCCTCCGTTAAACGCACCCTGCGTCGGGAAAAAGGTCCCTTCTGCTTCCACGGCGAGACTTTTAAGGAGGTTGTAGGTAATGCGTCCGCCAAATCCCGGTTTATTGGCCTCTTGTACGGCGATCAAAGGTGAGATCCCCGCCCCGACGGCACCGCCACTACTTCCCAGGACAGCGCCGTGGCTCTGGCGTAGGAAGGAAAACAGCGCTCCCACTTCGGCTTTTTTCTGGTTTACTTGCCCGTGCGCAGTAGAGTCAGAGATGATGAGTAGCAATACTGAGAAAACTGTAACCAGAAAACTTGGCCTCATACGCGGTCTCTCTTTCGGCATGGTTAATCAGGGCCTCTGCTTTCTAGATTATACCCTGCACGCAAAGTCCACCCGCGACTGGGTACCGGTGGGGCAACTCTCAGGCCCAACCTGCAATCCCTCAACCTCCAGCTTAGCCACCGGCAGCCTAGCCACCGGTGGACGCCATCAGCCTCCAAAGCCGTAGCGCACCCATATAGGCGAACAGCAGCAGTGTGATTGTCAGAACACCGTTGGTGAACCAGCCGCTTCGAAACTGCGCCCCCACCCAGCGAAGCCGGTTGTTCATAAGCAATAAGGTCAGGGCCAGCAGGGGCATGAACAGGGCGCCCATGATGGCATAGCCGACTTGGATACGCTCAACGCTGACCCACAGCAGCGCCAGCGGGACCACCGCGATCGCTATCTGGTAGGCACGGTAGGCCCCCGTCTGAGAAAGGTTCTGCGAAAGATCCACACCTGGCCGGGAGCGGCCGCGCCGCAAGCTGAGAAAGTCGGCAAACAGATACGGCGCGCTTTGCCAGACGCCCAGCAGGCTGGAGAACACGGCGCCCCAGAATCCCAGCAAGAAAACCCATTTGCCCAACGGACCCAGCGTCACCGCCAGCTGCTCGGCGAGCTGAATCGCAAGGCTGACTCCCTGGCCTTCCACCTGGATCCGCGAGCCGATGATGACCATCGCCATGCCAAACAGCGCCGTCAGCGCGTAGGCCACGGCCAGGTCGATGCGGCAGAGCCGCACGCCGCTCTGCCCGGTGCGGCCTTTCTCGCGAATCCAGTAACCGTAGGAAAGCAGGGTCACCGTCCCGCCGACGCCCCCCAGAACCCCCAGCGTCCAGGGCAGGCCTCCCTCCGGGATGCTGGGCGTCAGGATGCCGCTTGCCACCGCGCCCCAGTCGGGCCCCACCAGCGCCGCCGTCACCAGGACGCACACAAACATTCCGCCGATGCAGACCGACATGACCTTCTCGAACAAGGCGAAGCCTCCGACCCACACCAGCGCCAGGCCTGCCAGCGAATGAATGATGCCCCAGACAATCTTGGAGGTGTTCGCATCGCCCAACGGCAGCAGCCCGCTCCCAGCCACGCCACAGGCATTCACCAGAGCGCCGCCGACCATCAACGTCCAGATAAAGAAGTAAGTCAGGAAGACCCACTGAATCCAGCTTCCCAGTCGGGTCACCCAGCCCTCCAGCAATGTGGTCTCGGTGGCCATCTGCCAGCGGGCTATGCCCTCGTTCAGGGTCCACTTCAGCAGCGCGCCCACCAGTGCCGCCCATAGGATCGTCAGCCCGACCTTGGAACCGGCCAGGCTGGCAGTCAGCAGGTCACCCGCGCCCACGCCGGTGGCTACCACCAGGATGCCCGGCCCAATCACCCCGCGCCACGAAGTGCGCTGGTTGGTGTTCATTGCTGCTGTCGTCACACCCACCTTCTTACCTTAGTCACTGCCTACTGGGACAAGTTCTTTCTGCATTGCCACGACGAGCACTGACGCTGTGGGAACGCGAAGTGGTCAGCCTGCGGAAGGGCTAAAGCAGCGCCTGGCTCACGCGCTGCTGGCGGGTTGCTCGCAAAGCAGGAACAGGGCGCGCGCCAGGCGCCGAAGTTCCGCGGCGTCCTCGACGCGTTCACGCCACCCCGTGGGAAGCGCCTCCTCGCCCAGATACGCACCAGACAAGGCACCCGTCATCGAGGCGATGGTGTCGGTATCGCCGCCGAGGCGGATCGCATAAAGGACCGCACCGGCAAACGAGTCGGGATGCCTCAGGAATGCGTACAGGGCCGTGGGCACGGAGCGGAAGGCCTCGATCCCGTTACCGAGTCTCAACGCCGCCTCGGGCGGAGGCAGATCGGCGGGGAGAGATTCCAGCAATTCCAGGATTTCGCGGAAAAGCTTCGTCTGAACTCGCCGAGCCAGTTGCTGAAGCAGGGTTGGAGCGTGCAGCGGTTGCCCCGGCTCGGCGTCGAGCAGCAGAGCAATCGCGCAAGCCTGCAATACCGCACCGTCCACACCGCGCTCGTGAGTGTGCGTGAGCACAGCGGACTGCTGCGCCAGTCGCGCCACCCGGTCCAAATCTCGAAAGGCAAACAGGGCCACGGGAGCCACTCGCATGGCTGCCCCATTCCCGTAGGAACCGGTGCCGCAAAACAGGCTTCCTGCCGCTTGGTCCCACGGCACACCCTGGCGCATCAAGCCGAACACGCGCGGCGGCCCGGACCCGTAGCCGCGCCACGGTTCTTGTTCAAAGTTTCGGGCGAATACCTCGGCGGTATGCGCGGCGTCGAAGCCCTGCTTTTCAATCAGTGACCGCGCCAGCCCCAGGGTCATGTGCGTGTCGTCGGTGTAGCGAAGCGGACCCGGATCACTGGCGAACTTTGCCAGTTCATCCGAGTCCACCGATCCAACGCCTTCGAACCGCGCCCCCAGCGCATCGCCGACCGCGACACCCAGCATCGCCCCGCAAAACCGGCTCTCCGTCAGCGTCTCAGCCTCCAGTTCCCCGGCCTCCAGCTAATCCTAGGCCCTACGCTCGACCTGCTCCAGGCACCCGCTCAGGGCCTGCGCCGCGAAGTCGGCCTCGGGGCATGACCAACACTCCTGAGCAAGCGAAGGACCCAACCTGAAGTGTGGCTTCGGATAGGAACCGGCTAGTGCCGCGTCCCAGAAATTCGCCACAAAAGTCCATGACCACTCGATCACGCTCGTGGCTCAGAAGCACGTTGGAAATACAGCGCGATGAAAATACAGAGCCGCGCGCGTCAGCAAGCGGACCCACAAGCACACAAACATAGGCAACGTTCTTCAACCAAGGAGATTTCGGCTCCGCCGGGACACGACACTAGTCACAGCCAAACAGGTTGGGGCGGGCCTGGGCAGGAGTTGCGGGTTGTGTCATTTCCGCTTCAACCGGGGACCTTGCTTGGTGTCTTCGACGACTACTCCTTGCGCGAGCAATTCCTGGCGGATGCGGTCGGCCAGGGCAAAATCCCGGGCCTGGCGGGCCTCCGCCCGCTGTTGTAACTTCTCCTGCACTTCTTCTGGACGCAGGCGGGCCAGCTTCTGGGCTTCTCGCTGCTGCTGTCCCGTCTCGGTCCCATTAGGAATCGGGAGCGGACCGATAGTCTCTCCAGACGAATCGAAGGCAGCGCGCATATTGGGAGGCCCATGGAGCGGCTGGCTTAGCGGAACGAGCCAGTCGATAGTAGACTTTGGGGGTTCCAGCACCGCTTGGGGTTCCAGGACGGCAAAGATGTGGTCGAAGTGGTCCAGCAGCCCGACTGCCGCCGCTACGTTGCCGGCCCCAAGCGTGCCGGCGTCAGCGGCGGTGTTCAGCTCGCGCACCGCTTCGAACACGGCTCCGAGAGCGGCTGCGGTGTTCAGGTTGTCGTCCAGCGCCGCTTCGAACTCGGCGGAGGCACTCCGCAGCAGGTCGGCCGGCCGCTCTGGCTCGCCGGGCGGGAAGGTCTCGGTGCCCAGGCGCAGCCGGAAGTTGCGCAGCCGCTCGATGGAAGCCGCAGCCTGCCGCAACCCGTCGAAGGTGAAATTCAGGTGCCGCCGATAGGGCACCGAGGCCAGCTGGTAGCGGATGGCCTCAGGGCTGTGTCCCTTATCGAGCAGGTCGCGCAACGTGAAATAGTTGCCCAGCGACTTCGACATCTTGCGCCCTTCCACAATGAGATGCTCGCAGTGCAGCCAGAAGCGCACGAACGGGCGACCGGTGGCCGCTTCCGACTGCGCGATCTCGTTCTCGTGGTGGGGAAAGATCGGGTCGGTGCCGCCGGTGTGGATGTCGAAGCTTTCGCCCAGGTACTTCATGGACATGGCCGAGCACTCGATGTGCCAGCCCGGCCGGCCGCGGCCCAGCGCCGTGTCCCAGGAGGGTTCGCCTTCCCTGGCCGCCTTCCACAATGCGAAGTCGCGCGGGTGCTCCTTCTCGTACTCCTCCACGTCGACCCGCGCGCCCGGCAGAATGCCGGCGACATTGAGGTTGGACAGCTTGCCGTAGTCGGGAAAGTTCGAGAGGCGGAAGTAGATAGAGCCGTCGCTGCGGTAGGTGAATCCCTTGGCTTCCAGCTCTTGGATCAGCGCCACCATGTCCGGGACGTGGTCCGTGGCCCGGGCAGTCCGCTCGGGCTTCTCCAGCCGCAGCTTCTCGATGTCCTCGAAGAACGCCTGGATGAAGCGTTCGGTGTATTCCCGAAGGCTCACTCCGGCCGCCGTGGCGTTGCGGATGGTCTTGTCGTCCACGTCGGTGATGTTCATGACGTGGTGCAACTGGTAGCCCTTGACCTTCAGGTAGCGCCGCAGGATGTCCTGGAAGACAAAGGTGCGGTAGTTGCCGATGTGCGCGTAGTCGTAGACCGTCGGCCCACAGGTGTACATGCGGACCAGGTTGCCTTCCAGAGGCGCGAACTCCTCCTCGCGACTGGTCAGCGTGTTGTACAGCCGGAACGCCATGCAAATAACGATGTTAGCACACCCGGTTGGCTGGCTCGAACGCCGGGCCGCTCAGCCGGGCCGCTGCGCCGTGAAATAGCTGGCCCACAGCACGAAGTTGCCAGCGGCATACTTCCATCCGGAGGGCTTCAGCATTGCACGCAAAGGCAACTGAAACCGGCGGCGAGCGCGAAGGGCGTGTGTCACATGGAAGTGCCGGTTCAGCAGTCTCGCGGCGGCCTGATGGGTCCAATGGTGCGGATGCAGCCGATCTGGCCAAAGCAACGGCAACACCCACGCCGGGAAGCTGTGCATCATGGCCAGCAGCGTTCCGTGCGGGCGCAGGACGCGGTGGACCTCGGCCAGGGCCGCCTGCGGATCGCGCATGTGGTCGAATGTGTTGAAGCAGATGCACACATCTACGCTTGCCGAAGCCAGAGGCAGGGCTTCGCCTGCAGCAGCCAGCGACAGTTGCGGCTCGGCCAACGGCACGCGCCCGCGGTATTCGACCAGCAGCGGATCCAGGCGC
>JAKZXP010000288.1:0-18394 GCA_047514915.1 Terriglobia bacterium | reverse complement strand
AGTTCCCGATTCTTTGCGGCAATGCCAGCCGCCGCCAAAGGTTGCCCAGGTTATAGGCGATGATGGTCAGCCACAGCCGCACCTCGTTGGACCGGAAGCGGTGGCAGCTCAACCGTGTCATCTTCACCGCCTGCTTTCCTTCCTTGATCCACTGCTCGGCCGTGCCCCGCCTGTTGTAGAACCGCACCACCGCCCGACTTGGCAAAGTCAAGTTCGTCACAATGAATCCTACTCGCGGGAACAGCTCTCCCTGGTGATGTTCCACCTTGAAAGGGAGTTGATTCGGGACCGCGTGCGGTCGGGCATCGCCTTCGCCAAAGCCAGGGGCAAGCGCCTAGGCCGCCCCAAGGCGACCGTGGACGCTTCTAGAATAGCCGTTCTTCGTGCGCAGGGGCGTTCCTGGCGCGCCATTGCGGGCGAAATGGGGGTTGGCCTAGGGACGATCTACCGGATGGCCCCGGAGCGTTCCAAAAACCCCTCGGCGGTGGCCACCGCATGCGACTGATTCCCTTGGGGCACTTCGGACGCCTTAAGGCGTTCCAGAAACAGGTGTTTTTGACACAGGGGCGCTGGTGGGCGCGATGGCTAGGCGGCGGGGTACCGTTTATGGTTTTCTGAGGACCCATCAGGCTTGGCAGGATAAGAAACGGATACTAAGGAATTCCTTGCTATTTCCTAGCTCCGGCCTTCTTGAGGATTTCAACCACTTTGGTTCGCCCCCTCTTCTGCGCCAACCCCAAGGCGGTCCGTCCATCGTTGTCTTTGGCATTGATGTCGGCGCCCGCGGCCAGCAAGGCTCGCACGGCAGCGGTGTGGCCGTACACTACCGCCAACATCAAGGCCGTCCCGCCACCATTGTCTTTTGCATTGATGTCGGCGCCGGCGGCGAGCAAGGCTTCGGCGGCAGCGGTGTGGCCGTACATTACCGCCCCCATCAAGGCGGTTCCTCCCCCAATGTCTTTGGCATTGACGTTGGCGCCCGCGGCCAGCAAGGCGCGCAGGGCATCGGTGTGGCCCCTGGATGCTACCAACATCAAGGTTGTGCTGCCGTTTTTGTCTTTTGCATTGACGTCCGCACCTTTAGCCAGCAAGGCTCTGACGGCGGCAATATCGCCAATCCTTGCGGCGCGAATCAGGTCCGGATTAGGGTTCTGAGTGCAACCCAGAGATTGAATCAGCAGGCCAACTAACAGCACTGTTTTCTGTGCGAGTGGCATGGGAAGGCTCCCTCTTGCCAGTGATCCTACGCCCCGCCGACAGGCAAGTCAACGCGAGGGTTTACTCTGGGAAGTTCACGGCAGAGGAGGTCCTGCGGAGTGTTACTTCTTCGGGTTGGCTTGGGCGTGCTTGTCGCGGATGGCCTTGGCGCGGGCCTCTAGTTTGGCGGCCTCGGCATCCCGATTTGTCTTGCGTAGCAGCTCAGCATAATTCCCCAGGACCTGGGCCACGTTGGGATGCTCCGGTCCCAGGGCCTTCTCCACGATTGCCAGCGCGCGCCGGTACAGCGGTTCGGCTTCGGTGTACTTGCCCTGGGTTTTATAGAGCAAGGCCAGGTTGTTGAGGCCGGCGGCGACCTGAGGATGCTCCGGCCCCAGCGCCTTCTCCAAGATCGCCAGCGCCAGCTGGTAGAGCGGCTCGGCCTCGCCGTACTCCCCTTGGTTGCCGTAAAGCAAGGCCAGGTTGTTGAGGCTGGTGGCCAGGCGGGTGTCCTGCTCTCCGAACGTTTCCGCTTCCTTGAGGGCAGCTGTCCAATGCCTCTCTGCCTCGGCGTAGCGACCCTCCTGGAGAGCCTTCGTGCCTGCCTCATTGGCCTTCTCCCAGGGTGCTTTCGTCATCTAGGACTCCTACAGCAAACGGTAGGGAAGCCGATTTTTCCCTAGGGAGAATGATACTCCGATTCGCAAGGCCGGCTGGCCCCACTCGCAGGCAAGTCAACGCGAGGGGGTCTGTTGGGAATGTCTGGGAGGAAGCTACGCCGGGAAGTTCGTGCAGATAAGGTCTTGCGGGACGTTACTTCTTCGGGTTGGCTTGGGCGTGCTTGGCGAGGATGGCCTTAGCGCGGGCTTCCATTTTGGCCGCCTCGGCGTTCCGGTTCGTCTTGCGAAGCAGCACGGCGTAATTCTCCAGGACCTGGGCCACGTTCGGATGCTCCGGCCCCAGAACTTTCTCCTGGATCGCCCGCGAGCGTTTGAAGAGCGGTTCGGCTGCGACGTAGTTGCCCTGGGCGTCGTCTCGCCAAGGTAGGCCCCCTGGAGGTTGGCCAGGCGAAGGTTGGCGCCCTGGAGGTTGGCGCTGCGGAGGTTGGCCCCCTGGGGCAATGCCAAAACCCTCATCGGTGCCTGGGCCGCCGAGGGTCCTGCCTTCTGGTATCTGGCCTGTGTCCTCACAGTTCTTGTATGCCAGAAATGTGTCCCTGGGTGGCCTGCACGCCATATACTAACTACTCATAAGTGTAAAGGAATGTATAGCTTATCTTGCGCTGCAACGAAGTAACCCGCAGCCCTGTGGTTTCTTCAACGATTCTACCCGCGAGTGCCACTGCACTCCGGGCGTGATCCAGCGTTACGTTTCAAAGATTTCCGGCCCGCTGCTGGACCGCATTGACATCCACACTGACGTCCCGGCAGTGAAGTACCGGGAGCTGCGCTCCGAGCAGAGCGCGGAAGATTCGGCGGCGATTCGCGCCCGGGTGGAACGCGCCCGCGCCGCGCAACTGGAGCGCTTCCGCAACGACGGCATCTACGCCAACGCCCAGATGAGCGCCCGGCTCATGCGCCGCCATTGCCCGATTGACGAGGCTTCCGAGAAGCTGCTGGAGACGGCCATTACCCGCATGGGGCTTTCCGCCCGCGCCCACGACCGCATCCTGAAGGTGGCCCGCACCATTGCCGACCTGGAAGGCTCTTCCGCGATCCAATCCCTTCACATCGGCGAAGCCGTCCAGTACCGCTCGCTCGACCGCACCTACTGGACCTAGTTTGGAACGGCCCTCCCGAATTAGTTCTGGTCGTCTTGGAAGTTGATGTGCCAGTGCGTGCCGTCACAGAAAGGTTTGTTCTTGGATCCTCCGCATCGGCAGAGGGTGTACTGCTCCTCCGAGGCCCCCTCACCACGGATCACACCTGCGAGTTCAGGTCCGCCGGTGACAACGTAGGGGCCGTTCTTGCAAACGGTGATTGCTGGCTCACGGTCTTGGTCCCGGTGTTCGACTCCCTCAATGGAGTAACTAAGAGCCCCTGACGGACATTTCTTTATCGTCGCGACAATCTGTTCCGAAGTCGCGCCATCCGGGTCAATCCACGGTTCTTTTCCGTACAGGAAAACCTTTGGCAACCCCTTCGTGCAGAGCCCGGCATGCGAGCAAATTCCCCGGTTGTCGTGGATGGTGATTTCGGCTCCGACGTAGTTGTCTCGCTTGTCTTCAGCCGTGCCTTCGAGCTTGCCGTCGGAAAAACCGATCTTGGCGTGGGTCCCGTCGCAGAACGGTTTGTTCGCCGAACCGCCACAGCGGCAGAGCGCGAATACTGGCTTGGTTTGGATCTGCTCGCCGCTAGAGTTGCGAAGCTTTTCAAGCCTGTTCACGACGTAGGGTCCGTTTGGAGCGGTCGTGATTTTAGATTTCGTTTGTTCACCCGAATCCATAGCGCTTTTCCTTAGTCTGTCAACCTAGACGAGGGCTGTAGAGCCCACAATTATCCAATGAGAGGGTTTAAACAGGAACTTTCGACGTGTGGTTTGCATCCTCGCACCTCCTTAAGGGCCATTATTCAGCCAACTATTACAGACAAACTTCCTGTTTGCTGGGGTCAATGTCAGGGTTGCGCGTAGGAGTCGTAGTTCAGCACGAAGCTCAGAAAGTCAGAGACTTCAATCATGTCTTGTCCCTGGAAGCGGATGGAGTGGGAATCGGTCCGCTCGATCAATCGGAGGTAGGCGAGGACCTCCACTGGGCGGTAGTGCTTGAAGCTGACGTCGAATGTCACGGGCGTCTCAACTCTGTAAGGATTTGAAATCCCCCAGCCGTCCCAGCGCAGTTTTGGCTTTCTGCCTAATCAACTCATAGGAAGCTTCCGGCGTCAATGTCTCGGCTGAATGGAAGCCGAGGTTCTTCTTGACCACAGCACCTTCGATGTCGCCCACCAACGACTGAACTTCTGCGACGGCGGCATCGTCGCCGGACACCATTACCACCGGGACGCCGAAGTGTCCTGCGATGGCGGCGTTGAAGGCGCCTTCGGTAACCGGCGTACCGTTAAGTTTGACACTGGTCAGCCGCGCACTCGAAAAGGTGTGAGCGCGCACACCGGCAGGATTGTTTGTGGAAGCGTGGTACCCAATTAGGAAGACGGCGTCGAAGGTTTCGTCGATGGCCGCCACCTGCCCCTGCCGCCGCGGGTAGGAGCGGATGATGTGGACGTCTTTGGGGAACATTTCGATCAAGAGGCTTTCGCCGTTGCCATGCGAGTCACTGACTAGGATCTCGGTGGCGCCGGCTTCTTTAGCTGCTTCGACGACGGCCAATGCTTCGCGGGTCATGAATTCCCGAAAACGACCATATTCAAACCCGCTAGGACCTAACTGATCGCCGGTAACCGTTCCGACCGTTCCTTCCATGTCTACCGAGATGTAAACCTTCAGCTTCTCAGCTGGCTGCGTTTCCGCGCCAAGAGCCATCAATCCACCTAGGAAGGCCAGCAGACAAACATGACCAAGACGAGTTCTCATGGGGATCCTCCTCTCTCCATCACTTCCGTATGAGTTGTCGGTTTCTCAGTTCCAACTGTATCAAGAGGCGTGTTCTAGTACACACCGCGTTGACTTGCCCGGGGGGAGCTAGGGCTCGTTTGAGGGACATCCAGCGCACTTGCACGGCCCGTTTTCCGCCTCCCAACTGCCTTGCTGCTAGAAAGCACCACTCTAGGATCCCAAAGGAGTCCGACTATCAGAACGAGATGCCAAGCCCGGTGACCAGACCGTAGTCGTTGCGCCGCACCTGGAGCGGCGGCTGGCTGTCGTAGTGGTTGAAGAGGCTGAGGTTCCAGCTCAGGCGGCTTACCAGAGGAATGCGCACTCCGCTGTCCAGTGTGACCCGGTAGCGGCCGGACTGGACGAAGTTGGGCAGCACCGAGAGCTTGGTGTCGAGCTTGAGCCCGCTCGCGATCGTGGTCTCCCAGTCGAGAGCGGCCAGGCCTTCGCCGCTGGGATTGCGGGGAATCGGATCACCCGGCTGCAGGCGAAACTGTTCGTTGACGAAAGTTAATCCCCCGAGAAGCGACAGGGTCGTTCGGCCCGAGCGGATGATTTTCCATCCCAATCCCCCGCCGAAATTGCTACGCAGGTTCAGGCGCCTGCGGTCATCGCGCTCGAAACGCGAGAGGCCGAAGGCGAATGTATCGTCGCTGAGAAACCGGTCGTAGCGAAGGCTGGCCTGCTGGCGGCTGTTGGTGGGAGCGCCCGACTGGCTAGTGAAGAGAGAGGAGGCGCTGGCCTGCACTTCGTATTTTGGCTTACGGTACCGGGTGCTGATCCTGAGCGAGGACTGGCTGTTATTGGAATTCCCTCGCGCGATGCTGTAGCCGAGGTCGACGGTGCCCTGGACCTGGTCCCAGAAGGTTTCCGGACGCGCCTCTTTAGCCGGCTTCCTGCCGACAATCGCGACCCGCGCCACAGTGACCGCTTTCTCTGCAGAAACGATCCGCAGCCCTTGGTCGGATTCCTCAATGCGCCCGCGCACCCGCACCCCGCTGTCCAGCTCCACTTCGACAGGCTGGTCGGTCGAAATGTGCTCGATCATTCTCCAATCAATCTTCACAACGCCGGCATAGCTGGTTTCCAGCGAAAGGCTGCGCTGTTCCAGCTTTTGAATCTGCCCGCTGAGACGGTCTGCATTTTTCAGCTTCACCACGTCCGCCCGGCACGCCACGCCGACTGCCAGAATCAGGCCGAAAACGAAAACAGCCATGCGGCTCTTGTGGAGGTTCATGGGGAATAAGTCATCTCCTTTTTTGCTTCGGAGCAGTGGTAGGCGATGAGTGTCTCCGGAAAGAAGGTCACCCGGCAGCCAATGACACGGCCCTTGGGAAACAGCCGCCGCAGATCGCGCTGACTGAGTGACCGCAAGCTCGGATACGGCGTTTTCCCCAGCATCCGAACGAGACGCCGCTGCCACGGTTCAGGCGCAAACTGGATGAAGGGCAAGAGGTAATGAGGCTCGATCGGATACCAAAAGTTGGGAGTGGTCACGAACCAGCTTCGTCCCACCCGAGATACTTCGCTGGCAAAGCGCTGCTGCTCTTCCCACGTCGGCAAATGTTCCAAGACGGCGTTGCAATAGACGATGTCAAACGACTGATCGGCAAAGGGCAGCGCGCACCCGTCTAATGCCACCGCCTTTACGGTGGGAAAACTCCCGGCGTAATCCTGGATGTCGTCGAGAGAGAGGCTTCCGCCGATGACACGCTCGCAATGGGGATAAAAAGTTTCAAGCTGATCGGGCAGGCCAATCTGACTTCCAGTGGCACCAATGTTGAGGAGCCGGCTTTCCAATGTCGGACGCAGCAATTGACAGAATAGCTGATACTTTTTCTCGCGCGATTTGCGGTGCAGACGGGTAAAGAGTCGATTCATATTAGACCGCCGAAAACGCAAAAGAGGCGCCTTCCACCCCTACTCTATATGTATGCCATGCGTCGCCAGTCGAAAGCTAGGACTGCCTGCTGGCCACTACCGGCGGCGGCCCGAGATGCCATTCTTGGGAAGGCAATGGGACGGGACCGACTGGCCGCGCGGAGTTTCCTACTGTCCACCCTGCTGGTAGCGGTCGCATTTGGGGTAGCGGCTGCGGCTACGACGGAGAGCGTTGCACTCTGAACCGATCCTCAGTTGCGGAGGACCACCTGAAGAGATTGGCGCCAGGTGTGGTTGAGGCCGATGCGCCGCACCGGAATTTCCGGCGACAGGTAGCGCAGCAGCAAGTCGGTCAGGGAGTGAAATTCAAACACCGGCGCCACCAACCACAACAGGGGTGGCTCAGCGCGCAATTCGACGCCAGAGAAAAAGCCCAGGCTGCGAAACTCGCCGCGTTCCTGGTGCCACTTGACACGCATCCAGTAATCGAGAGCCTGAAGGGGCAGGTTGGGGTCGGCGGAGGCCTTCAGCTCAATCACCACCAAGCGGCCCGTCCGGGTGAGGGCCAGCAGGTCAATGATGCCACGCTGGCGCCCCGCCACCGCCGGCACCTGGGAGTAGACGAAGCGCGGGTCGAGGTCGCTCGAAAGCACGCCGATGTCGCGGACTAGCAGCGATTCCGAAACAAGTGGCTGCCAGTGACTACCGCGGCCGAACATCGCGCCATCGGGTCCGGCGCGGGCAAATTCCAGCCCGTTGATACGGCAGGTGAGGCCGGCGCCGGGCCGCACCGCCATCTCCACTCCCGATCTTCCGCCCAGGCGCCGCAACAGTCCCAGCGCTTCCGAGGGCGCCGTTGCCGCGGGGCAGGGCATGGGCAGTTTGGTTCGCAGGTTGGCGTACTCACCCTCTTCGGCGCGACGGACGGCGTCTTCGGGCGAAAAAGCGAACAACTCGAATCCAGCTAATTCCTGGTTGAGATAGCGCCAGCGCAGCGCGGTCGTCTCGACAAAGCGCTCTGGCAGGAAAAGCTTTAATCCGGCCACCAAGCGCTTTGACCGCGCCGTGCTGTGCTGCAGAGAGTCCAGCCAGGCCAGCCCTTGGGTGAGCGCGGAGGCTGCCGCGGCTTCGCCCTCCTCCTCCGCGCAGCCGACTACTGCCCAGTCGCTTTTGCCGCGCGAGAGGACGGCTCTTGCCATCTGCGAAGAAAGTGAGCGCTCCAGGTCTCGCTCCGCGGTCAGTTGTTTCAGCTTCCAGCCGGGGAAGGTGTGCGCCAGCAGCTTGCGCAAGCGGGCGGCGAAGCGGCTGCGCACCGCCTCCCGCTCGAGCTCCGGCGCGCCCTTGGCGGAGGCCAGCAGTCGCACCAGCCCCTGCCCGGCGCCGAAGCGCTGGTAGGCCAGCACTAATTCCCCAGGTTTTTCACGCCGCACCTCGAGGATGCGGCGAACGATGCTGTGTGACTCATCCCAAACCTCGAGCAACACTTTGCCGCGCTGCGCCTCCACGCTGAAGCGGCCCGGCTCCAGTGGCATCGTCTCGCCGCCCACTTCCTTCAGCACTGGACGCTGATTCTTGCACCCGGTGACAAAGGAGAGGATACGATCACGGAGTTCTTCGGAGGAGACGGCGGACATGATTTTGAAGCTGAGAGGAGAATTATGAGTTCATAACGGATGACTCTTCACTCTTCAACCAGCACGCCCTTGTCCAGGTGGCGTACGGTGCGGGCGTAGCGCGTGGCGCGGGCGTCGTGCGTGACCAGCACAATGGTTTTGCCGAAATCGCGATTCAGTCGTCCGAAGATTTCTAGCACTTCCGAGGCGGACTGCGCATCCAGATCGCCGGTAGGCTCGTCGGCCAGCAGCAGGGTGGGGTCAGTGACGAAGGCGCGCGCGATGGCCACCCGCTGCTCCTCTCCGCCGGAAAGCTGCCGCGGATAGTGCTCGGCGCGGTCAGAGAGGCCAACCAGCTTCAGGGCGGTCAGCACGTGCTGGCGGCGCTCGGCCCGCGACAGGCGGGTCAGCAACAGCGGCAGTTCCACGTTTTCGAACGCCGTCAGCACCGGGATCAGGTTGAAGGTTTGGAACACGAATCCGATATGGTGGTTGCGCCAGCTCGCCAGCTCGCTCTCGGACATGCGGGTAGGCTCGGCATTCAGGACTCTCAGACCGCCGGAACTGGGTTGGTCAATGCCGGCGATCAGGTTCAGCAGCGTGGATTTTCCTGAGCCGGACGGCCCCATCAGCACCAGGAAATCCCCCTGGGCCACCTCCAGGGTAATCCCGTCCAGCGCCCGCACCTCGATGGAATCGCGCCGGAATATTTTTTTCAGCTGGTGCACCTCGATGAGCTTAGAGGCCATATGGATTAGATTTCCGAGCGTGGCTCTGGGATTGCAAATTCCTGGCCTGGGTTGCCTGCGCCTACTGTCGAACGCCTACTGCCTACTGGGCATCCGGACGCGCTGGCCGTCCTTGAATGCCTCGGGATTGCTCACTACGACAACTTCGTCTCCGGTCAGCCCGGAGAGGATGCGGACGGAACCGCCGGTCTGGGGGCCCAAGCGGACCGTCTTGCGCGCCGTGCGTGAATTTTCCACCGCCAGCACCGTAGGCTGCCCTTCGGCCTGAAATACGGCGGCGCGCGGCACCATCAATTCCCTTTCGCGGACCTGGCCACCCTCGGGATCTTCAAAGAACACTTTGGCGTTCATTTCCGGGCGCAGGTACTCGTCGGGCTTTTCAACCTGCACCTTCACCTGCACGGTGGCCTTCTGCCGGTCCGCTTCCGGGGCGATCTCAGCGACCACGCCGCGGTAGCGCCGGTCGGGGAACGCATCGGGCACCACCCGACAGGGCTGGCCCAGCGAGACGCGGGCGAACTCGCTCTGACTGATGTCTAACTCCACCTGCAGGTCGTTCAAGTCGGCCAGCGTCACCACTGACGATTTGGCGCCGCGCTCACCCACGAACATAGTGGTCACCATTTCCCCCTGCTCCACAAGGCGCTCCAGAACAGTGCCGCTGACGGGGGAACGGATCCGGGTGGCCTCCAGTTGCGCTTCGGCGAACTGTAGGGTACCGCGGGCCTGCTGGACCTGAGCGCGCGCCTGGTCAATTTCCTCCTGGCGGGGTCCCAGGCGGACCAGCTCGTACTGCTTTTTGGCCGCTTCTACCTGGGCCTCCACCATGTCGGATTGGGCGCGCGCGTTGTCCAGAGCTTCGCGGGAAACCACGCCCTCGCGCGACAGGCCCTCGGAACGTTCCAGGTTGAGTTTGGCGTTCCGCAGGTTTGCCTGGGCTTCTTCGAGCCGGGCCCGGGCATGTTCGATTTCCTGGGGCCGCGACCCAGCCTCCATCTGGCGCAGGCGCGCCTCCGCAGCTTGCAGCGTCCCGCTCGCCTCTGCCACCTGAGCCCGGTACTCGCGGTCGTCGAGCCGCACCACCATCTGATTCTTCTGTACGCGGTCACCCTTCTCCACTCCAATCCAGGTGACCCGTCCCATCACCTTGGTGCCGAGCTGGATCTTGTGGTGGGGCACGACGTAGCCGCCAGCCACCAGCACGGCCACGGGCTGGCTCATTTCCATCCCGGTCACGCGGGCCACCTGCACCATCGGGGGGCGGACGCCGAACCAGACTGCCAACGCCAACAGCCCCACGGCACCGACTGCGAGCGGCACAAGTACGCGGCGGGACAGACGCGGGCCTGGGGACGGCTTCGACTCCCGGTCAATCCGTAGCGTCTCCAGTTCTTGCGAGAGGCGATCTTTCATTGGTACCCATCTCCCCTCGCTAGTTTATCAAGTTGCTGAAGAACATCTGGCATGACCACTCGCTCACGGTCGCGGCTCGGTCGTGTCTGCCATTCTGTGTTCCCCGCCAGGCACGTTCTTACTCGCGCAGTCCCAGCACTGGCGGTTTCTGCGCCGCCAGTCGCGCTGGTAGCAGGCCGCCTACGACGCCCACCACCACCGCAAACATCAGGCCCTGCCCCATCAGTGGCGGAGTAATGCGAAATTGAAACGCCACTTCGGCGAAGGTGGAAAAATTCACGGTGCCGGTGGACAGCCCGTGAATGGGAAGTGCCAGCAGACAGCCCAGCACGCCCCCGGCCGTGGCCAGCAGCACCGATTCGACCAAGAGCGCCAGCATCACCGAGCCCCGCGAGAACCCCAGCACGCGCAGCGTGGCGACTTCCCGCGCCCGGTAGGCCACCGTGGCGTACATCGCGTTCATAGCCGCAAAGCACGATCCGACGGCCATCACCAGGGCGATGAAGGTGCCCAGCACCTGGATCGGCATCGAGGAGCGCATCTGGTCGCGGTAGTATTGCGGCTCGGGTCGGGCCTGGAGGTGGAGCTGGCGGTCCTCACTGATGCGACGGGAAAGTTCAGCCGCTGCAGTGGCGTACTCAGCCCGCAGCAACACCGAGGAGTAAATCCCGCTGCGGTTGAAGTCGTCGGCGACAGCGCTGACGTCGGTCCAGAGTTCCGAATCGTAAGCGCTCCCGCCAGCTTCGATGAGACCCACCACGAGCCATTCGCTGGGGCCGAGCCGGATTGTGGAACCCAGCTCCAGCCCGAACCGGCGCGCCATGCGGCGGCTGCACACCAATTCCCGCAGGCCACTTCGGAAGATGCGGCCTTCCACCAGGCGCACCTGCTCGCGCAGCAGGAAGCCGGTCGGCGTGATCCCACGCAGGATAACGTGGGTCTCGTCGCCGCCGGCCCGCGGGATGAAAATCAACACCAGCAATTCCGGCGAGACCAGCGGCTCACCCGAGCCGTCTTTCTGGATTCCTGGCAGGTACTTCAGAGTTTGCAGGGCGGGCACGGGCAGGCTGCTGTTGGTTTCCACTTGCGAACCCTGCCGGATCACCACCAGGTTCAGTGGATGCCCGGTTTCGGTAAAGACGTTTTCCAGGCCCTGCACCAGGGCCATCACAGAAATAAAGACGGCCACGGTGGCGGCGACGCTGATGATGGCCATGGCAGTGCCGGTGCGCCGCACTAGCAGGCTGCGAAGGCTGTACTTCAGTGGAATGGCCATATGGCTCAGCCCACGTGCCGGAGGGCCTGGGCGATGGGCAGTCCGGCGGCGCGCAGGGCGGGCACGGCCGCCGCCACCAGCGCGATGGCCAACGCCAGGCTCATGCCCAGCACCATTGCCTCTGGCTGGACCCGGAGCTGAATCAGAAAACCGCCGGTGGCGCGCTGCATGTCCAGGGTGGAATACAACAGCCTGGCGCCGCCGCAACCCAGCAGTCCGCTCAAGAAACCAATCAGCAGCGCCTCGCTGAGCAGCAGCCCCAGGATCAGGTTGCGGGTGTACCCCAGAGTCTTCATTACTGCCACTTCCGCCGTGCGCTCGCGAATGGACATGGCCATGGTTGCGGCCGTAACCAGCAGGATGGTGAAAACAACCACAGCCGAGATGCTGCCAATGAACAACTTCACGTTGCCCAGCATGTTGCTGAAGCTAAGCTGGAACGCCTTTTCGGTTTCGGTCTTAGTGGGGGCGGCGCTGTTGCGGAACATGTCGTCGACGGCCCGCGCGACTAAGGGGACTGCTTCAGCCGACTCTGCCTGGATGCAAAACGACCCCGCCACACCCTGTCCGTTCATCAACTCGTCCAGGTAGTCGTAGTGGAACCAAAGCATCGCCTCGTCGGGCGGAGTTGGGGAAGTGAAGCTTCCCACCAGTTTCAGTTCCGGGTCGACGGGATAGATGGTGCCCTTCAATGTGATGCGATCGCCAATTTTCCAACCGAACCGTTCGAACAGGCGCACGCCTGCCACTGCCGCCGTACGTTCTTTGATGAAGTTTTCCCGTTGCTGCGGGTCAATTTCAAACTCCGGATAGACCTGGAATCCCTTGTCGGCGTCCACGGCGAATTGGGCAAAGAAGTTCCCTTCGTCAATGTAAATGCCCCCGAACCAGCTGGCGACCATGACGTTCCTGACTCCGGGGACCTGGCGAATTTGCTCGCGGTGGGCGAGCGGCAGCGGGTTGGCTATGGAAACCGAGTGGCGCGTCCACAGGCGCAGAGCGCTTCCCGGCGTGGTGCTGGTGGCCTGAAGCTCGTACAGCACGGTGTGCAGGGTGACCAGCAGGAACAGGGATGCCCCCAGGCTGAGCACCGTCAGAAGGGTGCGGCGTTTGTTCCGCACCGCACTTTTCAGCACCAGCGCTGCAAACTTCATGGGAGTCGAACTTGGAAAGCCGCGGCCGTGGTTAAACCGTGGCTAAGATGCCCCGCCCAGCCGGTGCAAGATCTCCCCAACAATGGTGTCCAGCAAGCCCGGGACCGCCTTCAAGTTCGGCATGGCCTTGTCCAGGGCGCCTTCTACCGCGGCTCGCACAGCCGCCTCGTCCGGAACAGGCCCTGCCGCTTGCGGAGGTTCAGTGACCAGTGGCTGCGGCGGCGCAACAGGCTCTGGGGCTGGCGATGTTGTGGGCTCTGGGGCAGCCGACGGAGCGGCCTCCGCGACAGAAGCCGCAGGCACTGTTGCCTCCTGAGGGGGCACTGGTGCGGGTTCCTCAACGCTCTCTAAAAGGCCCTCCCAATCCACGGCGGGCGCTGGTTCTGGCGTGGCCGCTGCCACCGGCTCCGGAGGTGCCTCTTTAGCCTCCGCCGGGGGTGCCTCTTCAGCCTCCGGGGGTGGAGCAGCGCCAAACACGGCCCGGTCCATGTCCGTAACGCGTTCAGGTTCGGCCACCCAGTGCTGGGCCGGCTCGGGTGCTACGGCGGCCATGGCCGCTGGCGCGGGCTGCTCTTCGAGTTCCGGCACGGTCAGTTCGGGGATGACAACATCCTCCGTGGCCGGGCTTTCTGCCGCTTCCGCATATTCGCCCACCGGCGCGGCCGGCGGCTCTTCGGCCTGAGCGACTTCCTGAGCCACTGCGGGCTCGGCGCCGTGGGCCGCGGCAGCCCGCAATTCCACCTCTGCCGCGGAAACAGCAGGTGCTGGCGCTTCCACTGCGGCTGAGGCAGGGGCGGCCGGAGCAGTCTCTGCAGATGGGGATTCCTCAAACAAGTCAAATGCAGCCTGCTGCTGCAAGTCCGCCGGCACTTCCACACGCGCCGTGGAGGTCGTGGAGATTTCTTCCAGTGCCTGGCTTTCCTCAGCCTCCTGTGCCTGGAGCTCTTCTGAGGATGGGGGAGGTGGGGGAGGCGCCGGCTTCCGCTCCTGCGACAGTTGCAGCATCTCGCGCACCGTCGTCACCACGTCACTGGCTTCGAAAGGTTTTTTCAGGACCGCATCCGCCTTCACCTTTCTGCCTTGTTCCTGGTTGTAGGGCTCCAGTTGGCCCACGACCAGCACCACCGGAATGTGGGCAAGTTTCGGGGAGCTTTTGACGAAGTTGCAGACTTCGTAGCCGGAGCGGCCGGGCATGAACACGTCCGCCAGAACCACGTCAAATTCGCCTTCGGGAAGCTTCTTCACGGCTGCTTCGCCATTACTGACCGTCACTACTTGGATGTCCTCGCCGGCAAGGATCTTGGTGGCCATGCGCTGGGCGTGCGTACTGTCGTCTGCTAACAAAATCTTAGGCACGGAACTTCTCCCTACCCTTGCAGGTGACCTTCAGGATTCTAACCATGAGGGTAGCGGCCTGACAAGCGCGAAACGGTTTCCGCCGGAAGATAGGGAGACGGCTTCGATGGCTCGCTTTAGGCATGGAAAGCGTGCAGCTGCCGTGGCTGTTGACTCTTGCGTTCCCGTGCGGGCACCAGTATGGGTAAAGGCTGGCTTTATTTTTCCTGCGCTTACACTTCCCGAGTGGCCGAGCCGACCTCAGGCGGAGGCTACGGTGTCGAGGACTCCGGCGCGTTGCCTGAGGTTGGCGGCGGAGTCGGCTCCGAAGTGGTAACCGGTTCGGACGCCGGCCGGACCGCTTCCAGACGGATACCTGAGGTGCCCGTCCTGCCGGGTTCGGCGGCCGTGATGCTGACTGGTTCGGTCTCTGGCTTCTTGGGAAACAGCACCGGTTTACCCGCCTTGCTGGCCATGCTGACGTCGGGCCGCGAGCGAAACACGTTCATCGTCTTCCCGATGATTCCCTTCGTCTCGCGATGTTCCAGATCATACTTCATCCGCGCATAGGCTTCCGGGCTGGGGTCTGGGATGGGCAGCTCCCAGTCCACCAGCTTGTCCTTAGCGTCGCTCACCAGGTCACTGAGGGGGTAGTCGGAGATGATTTTGGAGTAAGCCGCGGCTGCCTGAGGCCGATAATTCTCCCCTCCCATCTCCCAAGATTCGCCCATCATCCACAACGCCCGGTCGCCCCGGCTGTAGTTGGGGTAGTTGTCGGTGAGTTCCTTCAGCCGGGAGATGGTCGCGCGGGGATTCCCCTTGATGAAGTAGTGGCGACTCACGCGAAAATCGCTCTCAGCAATCACCTCCTGGACTTCGCGCAGGCGCTGCTCGGCTTCCTCGCGGAAGGGGCTGTTCGGGAACTGCAGCAGCACTTGGCGGAACTCCACCTCGGCGCGGAGGGCGTGAGTCCGATCGCGGTCCGGCTTTTCCATCTGTTGGTAGTGGATCATGGCCACTTTCAACTGGGCCTCGGAGGCTTCCGGCATCGTGGGGAAGAAGGTGATGAAGTCCTTGTACTCCGCCTCCGCTTGAGCCAGACCGCTGGTGCCTCCGTGGCGGTACCAGGAGTCGGCGATAGCAAGCTTGGCCTTGGCCAAATACTCGCTGTCGGGATAGGTGTTCAGGAGGGTTTGTAAGGTGAGCCGGGCTATCTCGTAGCGACCCCTTTCGAGATCGAGCACCGACCGGTCAAACAGCGTCTTGTCCGGCTGCTGCGAATCGCCGACGATCGGCGTCTCGTATTTGTCGCGGCGCAAGCTACAGCCGGTCACCAGAGCCACCGAGAGCAACAACACCAGTGAACGAGCTACCATCGGAGCAGTTTTGTTCATCACATCACCCTAGGCGTGTTCAAATTTTCGACAGCATGGCCGTCTCGGCCCGCTTCAGGAGCAACTCGACCGCAGCCGCCGGATCGGCGCTGTGAAACACACTGGAGCCGGCCACAATAATGTCAGCTCCCGCCTGGACCGCCTCCAGGACGTTGTCGGAGCTGATACCTCCGTCAATCTCGATGAGAAATTCCAGGCCGCGCTCTTCCCGCATCCGGGCCAGTCGGCCAATTTTGTCCAGGGAGCGCGGGATAAACTGCTGGCCGCCAAATCCTGGGTTGACGCTCATTACCAGGACGTAGTCTACGCACTCCAGCACCTCGCTGAGCATCTCCACCGGCGTAGCCGGATTGATCACCGCCCCGGCCGCCGCCCCACAATTGCGGATGTAGCTGAGAGTGCGGTCTAGATGGAAGCAGGCTTCCTGATGCACGGAGATCATTTCCGCTCCCGCCTCGCAGAAGGCGGAAACGTAGCGGTCCGGGTCGGAGATCATCAGATGACAATCCAGAGGCAACGCAGTCGCCTTGCGCACCGCGGCCACCACCGGCGGGCCGATGGTGATATTCGGGACGAAGTGGCCGTCCATCACGTCCAGGTGCAGCAGGCTGGCTCCGCCGCGTTCCACCGCCTGGATTTGCTCGGCCAGATGGGCAAAGTCAGCCGAGAGAATGGACGGCGCAATCTGCACACGGTTAGGCACCAGGCGTTCCAGCCCCCTCATGCGCTTCAACCTTGTCATTTTAGCATGGCCCGCCCGCCTTGACCACCAACTGGTTGACTGCCCTCAAACTCGCTCACTGCCTGGCAGCCGATGCGCTGCGCAAACTGGGCGGGGCGACAAGACCGGGTTCGCCTTGAAGCTGTGGACAATGTCGGATTCATGTCATATGTTCGCCTGTGGTCTGCGCGGCGGCCAGGCGGTGAAGGCGGGGCAGTGAATTCTCAATCCGAGCCAGGGAGCAGGCCTTCCAGTCAGTGCTCGGAGGTCCGTTAAGTTCTTCGAAATAGGGAGGAGCGGGGATGGCGACCGAGATGCAAGACAACGAGCTGGCTGAGCGTCTCCAAGTGGCTCGTCAGGCAGCAGAACGCGCCGGCAGAATCACGCTGAAGCATTTTCAAACCGATTTCGAGCAGCAGACGAAAGCCGATGGTACGGTGGTCACCATTGCCGACCGTCAGAGCGAGCAGCAGCTGCGCAGAACCATCGAAAAAGCGTTTCCCTACGACGCCGTCCTGGGCGAGGAGTTCCACGAAAAGCCGGGCCAGACGCGCTATCGCTGGATTCTGGATCCCATTGACGGCACGATCAGCTTCGTCCAGGGCGTGCCGCTGTACGGGGTGCTGGTCGCGCTGGAGGACCTGGAAGTTCGGCGAAGCGTCCTGGGAGTGATCCACCTGCCGCCGCTCGGGGAAACCGTGTATGCCCAGCGTGGCCACGGTTGCCATTGGGAACGCCGGGTTGGAGGGAAGCGGCTGGCCATCCCGGCGCGAGTGTCGCGCGTGGACAACCTGGACGACGCCGTGCTGCTGGCCACCGACTTTTGGAACGTACCGCTCGAAGGACGGCGCCAGGAGCTGGCCCGGCTGGCGGACAGAACTCGCCTGCAGCGAACCTGGGCCGATTGCTACGGCTACGTCCTGGTGGCCACCGGGCGCGCCGAACTGATGCTGGATAGCGCGTTGAACCTTTGGGACTGTGCCCCGATGCAGCCGATTTTGGAGGAAGCCGGGGGGACGTTCACCGATTGGGCCGGCAAGCCAACCATCCACGGCGACTGTGGCCTGGCTACGAATGGGCTGCTGTTGAAAGAAACGCTGGCCGTGATGCGCGCGGCGACCGGGGTTGGGGTCTAGCAGGGTACTGAAAAACGCGGGAAACCGCTTGCTCCCGTAAAACTGCTTGCTCATGGTCGCGGCTCTGAATCAGCTCGACTGATTCCCCAGCGGTGCCCGAACCGCGCGCGTCAGCAAGCGGTCCACAAAATTATGGCCTTGCCTAAGACGCTGCTCCCCGTTCGGAGCGCGCCCGACAAGGCGTGCCGCCGGGGTTCCTTGACAGGGGCTGGCGCGGGCACCGACAATAAGCCGACAGGCTGGAAGCCGCGATGAATGTGGGGTTTTTCTGGACAGTCGGGCGAGCGTTTGTGTCCAACCTGGTGCAGCGGCGTGCACTGGTGGGCAACCTAGTTATCCGCGATTTCAAGCAGCGCTACGTGGGTTCCTCGATCGGCTGGCTGTGGGGAGCGGTACACCCGGCGGTTCTGCTGCTCAGCTACTGGTTCGTCTTCTCGAAGGTGTTCAAGGTTCCTATGCGCCCCGAGTCGGGCACCGACAGCTTTGCTCTCTACCTGTTCGTGGGCATTCTGCCCTGGCTGTTGTTCCAGGACACCGTGCAGCGCTCGGCTACTGCCGTGATGGACTACTCGAACCTGATCACCAAGACCATGTTCCCCTCCGAGGTGCTGCCCATCTCTCTGTTGCTTTCCGGCATGCTGAACCACCTGCTGGGTCTGCTGGTGCTCTTGGGGATTCTGGGCCTGGTGGTCAAGAAGCTGACGGTGTTTGCGCTGCTGGTGCCGGTCTACACGCTCTTGCTGGCACTGTTCACCATCGGCGTGAGCTGGCTGGTGGCCAGTCTGAACGTGTTTCTGCGGGATACGGCGCAGGCACTCTCGGTCGGGCTGATCTTCTGGTTCTGGTTCACGCCGATTTTCTACGCCGCCGACCGCCTGCCGGAAAACGCGCGGTTTATCGCCTGGATCAATCCGCTGGCCTACGTGGTGGACGCCTACCGGAAGTGCCTGCTGGCCGGCCAGGCGCCGTCGATGGG
>JAKZXP010000287.1:0-2719 GCA_047514915.1 Terriglobia bacterium | reverse complement strand
AGCAAGCGGTCCACAAAATCAGTTTTTCAGCACCCTGCTAAGTGCTCCAGGAAAACGCTTGGTGCCGGTTCGTAGGAGCGCTGCTCAGGAATCCCACGCCAGGAACCCCGTGCTCAGGAGCGTTTCATGAAACGTGAGGCGATCTTCGCCGCGCTTGTCCTCTTCATTGGCTGTGTTGCACATGGGCAGGAGCTCGACTCCGCCACGCGTTGGGCCACCATTGCGTTCAGCGAGTACCGGGTCTCCCCCGATATCGTTTACAAAACGATCGGCGGCATGGACCTCAAGCTGGATGTCATCACGGCCGGCAATCCATCGGAGGTTCGCCCCACCGTCATCTTCATCCATGGAGGCGGCTGGGTGGGGCACAGCAAAGAAAGTCACATGTTGTTTCCGCTTCCCTATCTGGCTCGGGGAATGAATGTGGTCAATGTGGAATACCGCCTGGCGTCGGAGTCGCTAGCGCCGGCGGCGGTCGAGGACTGCCGGTGCGCGCTGCGCTGGGTCTACCGCAACGCCAAGGAATATGGCTTCGACACATCGAAGCTGGTGATGGCTGGGGAGTCCGCCGGCGGCCACCTCAGCCTGATGACGGGCATGCTCGATGCGAGCGCGGGATTCGACAACGAGTGTCCCGCGGAACAGCCGCCCGGCAATCCTCCGCTGAAGGTCGCGGCCATCGTGAACTATTGCGGAATCGCCGACGTCACCAACGTGCTCGAAGGCCCCAGGCGTAAGCACTTCGCCGTGCAATGGTTGGGCAGCCAGCCCAACCGGATGGAGCTGGCCCGGCGGCTCTCCCCGATCTCGCACGTTCGTCGCGGACTGCCGCCCGTGATCACCGTGCACGGCGACGCCGACAGCACCGTGCCCTACGAAGACGCAGTCCGGATGCACCAGGCGCTGACTCAGGTCGGCGTCCCCAACCAGCTCGTCACCATCCCTGGTGGGCAGCACTGGAGATGGCCCCGCGAAGAGTACCTGAAGGCGCAGCAGGCCATCTTTAAGTTCCTGGAACAACACGGAATCTTGTCTCGCTGAAATACGGGAAGCTTCCACGATCAGCCGTCGTTCAGGACCACGACGTGCAGCTCGCCTGGACCGTGCACACCTATGCTGAGGGTCAGCTCGATATCGGCGGTGCGGCTGGGGCCAGTGACCAGCACCATGGCGCTGGAACGCGTGGCCAGCTCGGGCTCGAGGGTAAAAAGCTCCGCCAGGCCGGAGACGATGCGCGAGGCTGGCACGAGGCAAGCATTGACCGGCGGCAGCAAAGAAAGCGTGCGCCCTTCACCTTCAGTGGCGAACAGGACTAGCGTCCCGGTGTCGGCGAGGGCGTAGTTGGCCTCGGTGATCGAGAGCGCGGCATTCTCGGCGGCAAAGCTGCCTTGCGGGTAAAAGCTGGGGCCGTTGAGACCGAGCGATTCCACCGTCGCCCGTCGCGCCCACACCACTTCCCCGCCCTGCTCCAGGGCCAGTTGCTCCAAATGCTGGCGCGCAGCGGCAGTGTTAGCAGCCACGAAGGTCTTGCACCCGAGCGCCTGCACCTCGCTCAGGAAACCAGCCAGCAGCTCCTCCCGAGTGCGCGCAGGGAAATCCAGCAGGACCGGAGGCGCTTTCGGGTCGGCCGGCAGCCGTAGCCTTGCCTGAATCTCACCCAGTATTTTTTCGCGCGCCGACTTCATGTTTAGCAGACTTGGTCAGGTAGCGGCAGCCTTCAGGCCGCCACGTGGCCGCCATCTGGCAGGCTGAAGCCTGCCGCTACGCCTAGCGCCGTTTGCGCCACCATTCGCGGAAGGAGGACTCCGGCGGCACGGGCAGCTCGCGGGTCTTCTTCCAGGCAGCCGCTGGGCCCAGCGGCAGGGGCGCGAACCGTGCGCCCATCCCTGCCAATTCATACAGACGGGGCCGTTCCATCACCCACGCCCACACGCGGAAAGCTAACTTCTCCAGCCGGTGGCGCTCCGCGGCCGATTCGGTCTCCTGGTGCCGCAGGGCCAGCAGCAATTCCGGGATGCGGATCTTCACCGGACAGACGTCGCGACAGGCGCCGCACAGCGAGGAGGCGTAAGGCAGCTTGGGTTCGGCGGCCAGGCCGAGAATCTGCGGCGTCAGAATAGCGCCGATGGGTCCCGAGTACACCCCCGGATACGCGTGCCCGCCGATCTTGCGGTAAACAGGGCAAACATTGAGACAGGCGCCGCAACGAATGCAGTAGAGCGCCTCGCGCAGCAACGGGTCACCCAGCGCGCGGGTGCGCCCATTGTCCAGCAGGACCAGGTGGAACTCGGCCGGCCCATCGGGCTCCGACGCGCGTCGCGCTCCGCTCAACACGGAAACGTAGCTGGTCAGCTTCTGCCCGGTGCCGCTGCGGGCAATCAGCCGCAGGAAGACCGCCAGGTCAGCCATCCGCGGAATCACCTTCTCAATCCCCATCACCGCCACGTGCAGGCGCGGCACCGAACTGCAGAAGCGGATGTTCCCCTCGTTCTCCACCAGCACCAGGCTGCCGGTTTCAGCCACGGCGAAATTCGCGCCAGTGACGCCCATCCCGGCCGTCAGAAACTTCTCGCGCAGTCTGCTGCGTGCCGCGGCGGTCAACTTGGGAATTTCCTCGGTGCGCGGCAGCCCCAGCTTTTGCTCGAATAGGTCGGCCACCTCCTTGCGAGTCTTGTGGATGGCCGGGGCAATGATGTGGGAGGGCTTCTCGCCGGCAAGC
>JAKZXP010000286.1:0-3785 GCA_047514915.1 Terriglobia bacterium | reverse complement strand
GCCCAATTTGTACAAGCACCGCAAGGCCTCTTCCTTGTTGCCAATGCTCTCGTGCAGGCCAGCGACGATGGTCATGATGTCGAGGTTCCGCGGCTCCTTGGCTAGAACCTTCTGGTATTCCTGGATGGCAGCCGGGATCTTCCCCTTCTGGACGTACTTCTGCGCCGCCTCGACGACCTTTGCCTTGTTGAAGCCCAGACTGAATGCCATGAGGACTCCGCAGTCTAGGGCCTGCTGCCCCCCTGGAGAATACCCCAAGAGTACCTTGGGCGCAAAACGATAGTCAATCCGGGCAGGGCAGGCTTCACACTTCTCCGCCACACTTCGCGGGAGGCACCGCTTCGCCTCAGCCGCTTTCCACATACACGTTGCCAGCACGTTGCCAGCTTGCTAAACCCAGGTTGCTAAACGCTAAACAAGGTTCCCTGCTACAATCAGCCCCAAAGGAATCATGCTGCCGTTCCCGATTGTCTATTCCGAAGCCTACCAGCTCAACCTGGGCGCGCATGTCTTCCCGGCCCAAAAGTATCGCCTCATCTACGAGCGCCTGCTAGCCGAGGGTCTGGCGGAGCGCAGAGATTTCCTGGCGCCGCCGGAGGCTGACGACGAGGACGTACTGCTGGTCCACACCGAGGACTGGGTGAGGAAGCTGCGCAGCGGCACGCTCAGCTACGCGGAACTTCTGCGCCTGGAAGTGCCCTATTCCGAGCAGTTAGTGCGAGCCTTCTGGCGCTCGGCCGGCGGCTCGATTCTGGCTTGCCGTCAGGCGCTGGAGCAGGGCGCGGCCATGAACCTGTGCGGCGGCTTCCACCACGCCTTCGCGGACCATGGGGAAGGCTTCTGCGCCATCAACGACGTCGCCATCGCCGTGCGCCGCTTGCAAAAAGACGGGCGGCTCCAGCGGGCGCTGATCGTGGACTGCGATGTCCATCAGGGCAATGGCACGGCCGCCATCTTTGCCGGCGACCCCGACGTGTTCACCTTCTCCATGCATCAGGAGAACAACTATCCGACGCCCAAGCCCCCTAGCACCCTCGATATTAACTTGCCGGACGGCATTGGCGACGAAGAGTACCTGGAGCTGTTGAACGGTGGACTGGAGCAGGCGCTGGCATCGCTCACGCCAGAGCTGGTCTGCTACCTGGCCGGCGCTGACCCGTATGAGGAGGACCAACTCGGCGGGCTGGCATTGACCGTGCGGGGGCTCCAGCGGAGGGATGAACTGGTGCTAGCGACCTCGCGGCGCAGAGGACTACCCGTCATGGCCACTCTAGCCGGGGGCTACGCCCGCCAAGTGACAGACACCGTGCTGATTCACAGCAACACCGTGCTGGCACTGAAGGCAGCCTGCTCCGCTCCTGCCCGCGGACCAGGAGCCACCGCTACCGGGAAACAGCCTTGGTTAAGTTGAGGGGGTTAAGTTGAGGGGGTTAAGCTGAAAACATTCGACCTCACCTGCCCTTGCTGCGGTGCAAGCCTTCGGGTTGACCCGGAAGTCCGCGCGGTTGTTTCCCACGAACCACCCCAGAAGCCTCGCCAGGTCTCCGACCTGGCCCAGGCCGCCCACGACTTGCGGCAAAAGGAGAGCCGGCGCGAAGAGCAGTTCCGCAAATCTGTCGAAGCCGAGCGCGACCGCGGCAATCTGCTAGACCGGAAGTTTGAGGAAGCCCTGGAGAAAGCCAAGGAGGAGCCGCCTGCCCCTCCCCCGCCGCGCGACATCGACCTGGACTAGGCTGCGACGTGGACTAGGCGGCGCGCGCGCGCCAGATCAAATGCGCATGGGCATGACGACGTAGCGGTAGCGCCCGCCGTCCTCGCCCACCGGGCGCAACTGGCCCGCCGACTGTTCGTCTTTGAACTCAAAGCACACCGGGCCGCTGTTCGCAGCCGCCAGAAAGTCCAGCAGGTATTGGGAGTTGAAGCCGATCTGCAGAGGCTCGTCCGAGTACTCCGTTTCCAGTGTCTCCTCGGACTCCCCGGCCTCGGAGCTCGAGGACGAGAGCTTCACTTCATTGGGCCCGAGTTGCATGCGGACAGCGTGGGAACGCTCGTCGGCAAACTGGGAAACGCGCCGCAGGGCAGCCGTTACCTGCTCGCGGTCCAACACTACCGCCCGGTTGTTCTCCTTCGGCAGGACGGCCTCGTAATTGGGAAACTGCCCGGTGAGCATCCGCGAGATTAACAGTCGGCTCCCGACGCGGAAGAACAGATGGCTCTCGTCCCGGCCAAATTCCACCTGCGTGTCTGGCGCTACCTCGCCCACCAAGCGCTGAATCTCCCCCAGAGCTTTTTTCGGCACCAGCGCGCGCGTCTCAGCGGACACCCCCGAAGAGTAAGAGTTTTCGATGTGCGCCAAGCGGTGGCCATCCGTCGCGATCATGCACAGCGAATCAGCCCCAATTAGCAGCAGGGCCCCGTTCAGCGTGTAGCGAGACTCCTCGCTTGAGATTGCAAAGATAGTCTTGCCAATTAGGTCAAGTAACGTGCCGGCCGGAATGCTGGTCAGGGCACTGGGCAAAGGGGGCAGCGCCGGGAAGTTTTCTCGCGACATCCCTACCATGCGTGTTACCGAGCTCTTGGCCTTGATCTGGACCCAAAAATTCTCCAGCAGCCGCATTGCCACTGTCCCCTCATCTAGCAACCGGACGTAGTCCAGCAGCTTCTTAGCCGGCACTGTCACTGAACCAGGTGTGGCCACCTTGGCTGGGCAAGAAGTGCGCAGGCCGATCTCCAGGTCTGTCGCCGTCAGTTCAATGGCCTCCCCACTAGCCTCGATCAGCATGTTCGATAGGATCGGGATTGTGGTCTTTTTTTCTACAACACCCTGCGCCAAACTCAGTTCTTTTACGAGGTCTGATTTACTGACCGTGAACTCCATTCAGCTCACCTTCCTATCCCGCTTTGGAGAGCGTTCCGCTACTTGCAGCCTAAAGTCTACTATTATTACTATCTAATACTACTTATAAAAATCAATAGTAGTAGTAGAGCAGCAGAAATTGTGGAAACCGAGGTATCTTCCTGTTTAGCGAAGGCTTGTTGGTAACGTAGCCTGTGAAGATCCTGCGGAAGGCTGTGCCTGTGATCTGCCTACAGGCCAGGCTGCACAAGCTTTCACAGGTTACACACAAGCACATTTCACGTACCAAGTTAACTTATTGAAAATAGGCCAAGAGTCGATTTAATGTCCTGTTTAAATCTTTGTCAACCAAGCGCTGTTTCGAAATCTTGGCGGTAGAGTGCAGCACCGTAGTGTGGTGCTTGTCGCCGAAGGCCCTGGCTATCTCGGGTAGCGATGCCTCAGTCAGTCGGCGGGCCATCCACATGGCCACTTGTCGAGGCACCACGACGCGCTGGGAGTTGTCCTTAGCCTTCAACTCATTCAGGCGGAGATTGTAGTGCTCACATACGCTCCTTTGAATCAGCTCAATACTCACCTGCGTGCCCTGCGTCTCCACCAGATCCTTCAGAACCTGATGGGCCATCGACTCGGTAATCTCCTCCCCGGTCAGGGAAGAATAGGCCATCAGACGGATCAGCGAACCCTCCAGTTCACGGATGTTGGACTTGACGTGCATGGCCACAAACAGGGCCACCTTTTCCGGCAGCGGGAAAGCCTCTGCCTCCGCCTTCTTCATGAGGATTGCCAACCGTGTCTCCAGGTCGGGCGGCTGGATGTCGGCGATCAGTCCGCACCCAAAGCGGGAACGCAGCCGCTCCTCAACCCTGGGGATCTCCTTGGGGGGCCGGTCGCTGGAGATCGCGATCTGCTTCTGGCGCTCGTAAAG
>JAKZXP010000285.1:0-5697 GCA_047514915.1 Terriglobia bacterium | reverse complement strand
GACCAGCACCACACCGTCGAGGACGTGGGCATCGTGCTAGGCCAGTGCTTTGACCGCGCCCTGGGCGACCGCCGCGGCATCAACCGCGCCGGCTATTTCCTGATGCCCATGGACGAGACGCTGGCCCTGGCGGCAGTGGATTTCAGCGGGCGCCCGGTGCTGGTGTATCACGCGCCGCTGCGGGTGCGGCGGGTGGGCGACCTTCAAGCGGAACTGCTGGAGGACTTTTTCGGCGGCCTTGCCACTCACGCCCGGGCCAACGTCCACCTGAAACTGCTCTACGGCCGCTCCTCGCACCACAAGGTCGAGGGGCTGTTCAAGGCCTTGGCCCGCGCCCTGCGCGTGGCCTGCTCGCGCGACCGCCGGCTGGCCCGCGAGTTACCGAGTACGAAAGGCCTGCTTTGAAAAGACAACACGAAGGCTCAAAGACTCGAAGATCACAAAGAAATTTCCTTCGTGATCTTTGTGACTTTGAGTCTTTGTGTTTGATTGTGGAAACCAATGATCGCTGTCATTGACTACGGGGCGGGGAATCTGCGCTCGGTGTCGAATGCGCTGGCCGTGCTGGGGGCCGAGTTTTTCGTCACCAAGGAGCCACCGGGGCTGGAGCAGGCCTCGGCCATCATATTGCCAGGGGTCGGACATTTCGGGCAGATGATGAAGGCGCTGGAGGCCGCCGGGCTGGCAGCACCGCTGCGCCGCAGGTTGCAGTCGGGCACGCCCTACCTGGGTATCTGCCTGGGCATGCAGGCGCTGTTCGAATCAAGCGAAGAGGCGCCGGGGCTGCGCGGCCTGGCTCTGCTTCCGGGCCGGGTCCAGCGCTTCCCCAGCGGCCAGAAAGTGCCGCACATGGGCTGGGCCGAGGTTGAGCCAGGCGGCGCAAAAGCGGATGCCTTCCTCGCTCAAGCATGCGGCCGCATGTATTACTTCGCCCATTCCTACTACGTGCCCGCCGATGCAGAGGGCTCCGCGGCCATCGCACGTCACGGGTTGCCGTTCGCGGCGGTGTTGCGCCGCGCTAACCTGGTCGGTTCACAGTTCCATCCTGAAAAGTCGGGGCCGGCCGGACTCAATTTCCTGCGCACCTGGGTTGAGCAATGCCAGCAAAACGCATCATCGCCTGCCTCGACGTGAAGGACGGGCGCGTGGTCAAAGGAGTCCGCTTCGTCAACTTGCGGGACGCCGGCGATCCGCCTGAGCTGGCGGCCGCCTACAGCGAATTGGGCATTGACGAGGTGGTATTTCTGGACATCACCGCGTCGGCCGAAGGACGCGGGCTGATGGTCGGGATCGTGGAGCGCACGGCGCAGAAGGTGTTCATCCCGCTGGCGGTGGGCGGCGGCGTGCGCAGCGTGGAGGACGCGCGGCGCCTGCTGCGCGCGGGCGCCGACAAGGTTTCAGTAAACACGGCTGCGGTGGAGCGCCCGGCGTTGCTCACGGAGCTGTCTCACGAGTTTGGCGCTCAGGCGGTGGTGCTGGCCATAGACGCAAAGCGGGAGGGGAATGGCTGGCGCGTCCACACCTACGGCGGGCGCCGCCCGGTTGAGCGGGACGCGGTAGCCTGGGCCGCGGAGGGGGAGCGGCTGGGTGCGGGGGAAATCCTGCTGACCTCGATGGATTGCGACGGCACCAAGGCTGGCTTTGATTGCGAGCTGACCCGGGCGGTGGCCCGCGCGGTGGGCATCCCCGTCATCGCCTCCGGCGGCGGCGGTGAGCCTGCGCATTTCTATGACGTGCTGACCGCAGGGCAGGCCGACGCGGCGCTGGCCGCCTCCATCTTCCACTACGCAGAGATTCCCGTCAGCGACCTGAAGCGCTACCTCGACCAGCGCGGTGTCCCCATGCGCATGATCGAATAGGAATTTAATGAATCCGCAGATTGCGCAGATTTCTTTTTCTGCGGAATCTGCGAATGTTTCCCATGATTATTCCGTGCATTGACTTGATGGAAGGCAAGGTTGTGCAACTGGTGCGCGGCCAGACGAAGGCCCTGGAGCGCGCCGACGTTCTGGGGCAACTGGAGGAGTTCGCCGGCTTCCCTGAAATCCAGCTCATTGACCTGGATGCCGCCATGGGCAGAGGAAGCAACGACCCTCTTGTACGCCAGCTCTGCGCCCGCGCACGCTGCCGCGTGGGCGGCGGCGTGCGCACCACAGCCCGCGCCGAGCAGTTGCTCGGTGCGGGGGCGAGCAAGCTGATTGTCGGCACCGCCGCCTTTCACAGCCAGGGGATCAACGCGCCGTTCCTGGAATCGCTGCGGGACACCGCCGGCGCCCCGCGCATCATCCTGGCGCTGGACTCCCACCAGGGCCGCATTGTGGTGCGGGGCTGGCGCGAGTCCACCGGGCTGGCGGCTGAGCAGATCGTGCACGAGCTAGAGCCTTACTGTGGCGAGTTCCTGTGCACCTTCGTGGACAACGAAGGAACCATGACCGGAACCAACCTGGAGTGGTTCCGACGGCTCCGCCAGGCCACCTCGAGGCCCATCACGGCTGCCGGTGGCATCGCCACTCTGGAAGAGATCGCTGCCCTGGATGAGCTGGGAATCCACGCCGCCCTGGGCATGGCGGTCTATACCGGCCGCCTGCGCCTGGAGGATCTGCGCGCCTTTCGCCCACGGACTGCCGGATGAGCGCCTTTGTGCTAGAATCCGCTCAACAAACTACTGAAGGAGGAGAGCTATGACCAGGCGAGGAAGCTTGATTGGCATCGGGCTGTTGCTGCTGGGGCCGCTGATGGTCGCACAGCACGCCGTGGCTGGCGAGGGAAAGACTGTCACGCTCGAGATCAGCGGCATGACCTGAGCCGGCTGCGCCAGCACGGTGCGGTCTGCACTGCAAGAGGTGGAGGGCGTCAAGGAAGCCGAGGTTTCGCTGGCGGACAACGAGGCCGTCGTGAAATACGATCCCGAGGTCTGCAAAGTCGACGACCTCATCCAGGCGGTGAAGGAGGCGCGCGGGATGAGCGCCTACGACGCCAAGGTTAAGAACGAGGTTAAGAAGAAGTAGTTTGCTGTTGGTTGATTGATTCCTAGCGGCGCCCTTTTAGGGCGCCACTAGAGCGCCACGCCAGCCCCGGGTGGCAGGCTGAAGGCTGCTGCTACGTCCTGAGCCAGCACTATCCAGGTGGCATTGCCTCGGACTCAGGCTGGAACTTCGATGACCGCATCCGCGCCTACGCCCTGTGGGAAGGCTGGCACGGCTACGACCGCAAGAAATACCGCGACCTGCTTCTGGAAGCTTTCCACGTCCTTCAAACGAATGGTTGCGCCGATACTCTGGCCTTCCGATCTAATTTTAACGCTCGCCGCACGAACCACCCCTTGATGCGTTGAAACGGTTTCCACCCCGTTTCCATCAGCGATCCAATGTCCGTCGGGAGGTGAGCGAGCAACTCGCAGCCGTCTTTGGTTACTAGAACCGTATCGGAATGACGGAGGCCGCCGATTCCCTTCAGGTAGATTCCCGGCTCAATGCTGATCACCATATTTTCAGCGAGAATATCGGGGCTGCCCTCCGCGACCCAGGGAGCCTCGTGATTTCCCAGGCCAAACCCGTGGCCGGTTCGGTGTAGCCGCACTTCTTCGCCGCTGTAACCTTCCTGTTGAAGGAAATTGTTGACGGCACAGTCCAGTTCGTTGCAGGCAACGCCGGGACGCACCTTGTCGAAGGCGATACGGCGGGCTTGTCTCATTGCCTCGAACGCCTTCCTGATTTCCGGCGATGGCGGAACGGTGAAGTAGGTCCGCTCACACTCTGCCGCATAGCCATTGACGCGGGTGAGCACTAAGGCTACATGCGGCCCTTTCTTAAGCCGGTCGCACAAGTCGGGAGCCGAATGCGGCTCCGCGCTGCAAGGGGCGGGCCACGTCGCCATCAGGACTTTCGTCGTAAAGTAATCCCAATCATCGACCTCCCGGATGATCCGCAAGGTGACGACGCGGGTTTGGGCAAAGCCCTCGGCAACAGTAGCGCCGCGGTACGAAGCCGCCAGGAGACACTTAACCCCGAAGTCAGCGTAGTGAGCCGCGCGTCGGATCATCGCGATTTCGGTGTCGGACTTGATCAGGCGCAACCGTTCGACCAGCGCCTCGACGCGATGAGTCGTGCCCTTCAGCTTTGCTGCAATCTCCTGAGGAAGCGTGGGCTCGACTCCGATCTGCTTGGCACTACCGATAAGCTCGTGGAGCCTTTCCGGCCACCCACGGCCAGGGGGGGACGGATACTCCCAATAGGTTTGAATGTCTTGCTCCTTATCCTTGATGTTGCGGGCCTTCTTCATGTGCTCGTGGTCGAGCTTGGGTACCAACAGGATTGGAACGTGTTGGGGACGAATCAAGAGAAAGAACGGGCGCTCCAGCGGCTCGAATCCAGCACCGGTCAGGTAGTAGATGCTGTCAAGCGCCGAGACGATGAACAGGTCGAGCCCCGCTTGCCGGACGCTAGCTTGCAGGGCTTCCAGACGGTGTGGGTATTCATCAGGGGAGATTCGGAGCATCCGACTTTCGTGCGACTTAGTGCTGTCCATGACTAAAGCCTCTTAACACGCTACTGGGCGAATGCAAGGACCGCAGCGTGGACGCCCTGAACGACCATCGCCATGCGGTTGTAGTCCAGACGATCCGGCGTGTCTTGTTCGGTGTGGTAGTTCTTATTCCGGTTGAACGCAGTGTCGGTGATCATCACCGCTTTGTATCCTGCCTTCCAATAATTGTAGTGGTCAGACCAATCGATTCCTTCGACAAATGCCGGAGCATTGATCGAATAGACTGGAAGCGACGAAGCCCCAAGCATTGCTTTCTTGACACGGCGAACGGCCCATCCCTGGCTGAGCTTTCCGACGACAAGGATAAAGTCCCCGCGCGGCGGGTAAAACAGTTTCAGAAGCGATAGCGAATAGGCTTGGCTGTCGTCGGCATCACTGAAAAAACCTATCATTTCCAAGGAGAACATGATGCGCAACGGGATGCCTTGGCTTTTAAGCGAGGCTGCATGGACAGCACTCCCGCCATATTCAGTGCGGAAAGTCCCTGGCTTCCCCGGGCCTAGCGGCTCTTCCAAAGTAAATGCAACAAGCTCTATGCGCACTGGCAGGGGTGTGTTCTTGAGGAGATATGCAAGCTCGATGAGACCCGCTACTCCGCTTCCGTTGTCGTCCGCTGCGGGCAGTTCACCAAAAGCATCATAGTGCGCACCGACGACAATGCGTTCCTTGGTGTCTGGGCCAAACAGGGCAATCACGTTGCGATACGTCCTTCCCTTCATCTCATAAGACTGATACGACACCTCGCCGTTTGCCTGCTCAAACTCCCTGTGGATATAGCCAGCAGCCCGGTCTAGATTCTCCGGGTGCTTCCAATTCCGGGGCCTGAACGTCTCGGACAGCTTGCGCACATGACACTCTAGCCGGCCAGGGTCGATGGCCATGGTGGTTGTTCCCTCCACGCTCAAGAATATAGGCTGAGTCACCAAGACCCAGGCGGCTGCCAGCAGTATGAAGATCGCGGTTGCCAGTAGACCTATTGTGGGAAAGCTCCGCCGCAAAGAGAACTTATTTATCTTCACAACCTAGCATGATATTCAGCGGCACGCCGATGTCTAGCTGCCTGCTGAACGGCACCCAGCGGTTCAGCACGCTTTCACATTTACGCGCTAGGTGTTGGAGGGTTCCTCGATGGCGCCGGAGCGGCGCACAACT
>JAKZXP010000284.1:0-2925 GCA_047514915.1 Terriglobia bacterium | reverse complement strand
CCGCGATCCGCGCCGCTCACGGGCTTCCTTTGTGGGAAATTCCGAAACAGGTATGGAAAATTCCGAAACAGGCATGGGGATTTCCGGAACGGGCGCGGTTGTGATTTCCGGGTGTTTTCATTAGAATCGTTCGCACCCACTGAGCCTATTTCACGCGGGGACCATGCCTGATATTAGCAAGCGTTTGGCAAAAGCCCAGAAGTACATGGAGAGGGGTAAGTACGCCGACGCCCTGGAAGAATACAAGCACGCCTACCGCGAAGATCCCGCCAACGACAACCTGGTCGAGATGATTGCAGACATGTATCTAAGGCAGAATGAGACGCAGAAGGCCTTGGACTGCTACGGCTATCTGTTCGACAAACGGGTGGAACAGAACGACGGCCCAGGAACCGTCCTGATGTATCGCAAGATGAGCAGGCTGGGCCCGCAGGACCCGGCCCGAACGCTGACCTGCGCCGAGTTTCAAGAGAAGCAGAAGCCGACCGAGGCGCTCGATCTCTATCGGGCGTGCGTGGAAAAGTTCTTGGAGAGTGGCGACCAGGGCCAGGCGCTGAAGGCGCTCCATCGGCTGGTCGCGCTGGACCCCGGCAACCCCTCGGAGCACATCCGGCTGGGCGAACTGGCAGAAGGCATTGGACAAAAGGAGGAAGCCGCGCAGGCTTTTATCCGTGCAAGTGAAGCGCTGGGCGCCCGTGATTCCGGCGGTCGTTTCAGGGATCAGTCCGTGTCCCTCTTGGAACGCGCCTACTCCTTGGTCCCGGACGAACTCCGGATGGCGATCCCGCTGGCCACCGCGCTTGTTGACTCCGACAATCCATCCCGTGCCGTCGAGGTGCTGGAATCGTTGCCTGCCCCGGCGACCGCCGAACGGAACCGGCTGCTGGTCCAAGCCTATCTGGCCGCTGGGAAAATCGACCAGGCCGAGACACTGCTGTGGGATCTGGCTCCCCGTTTGCCCGAGGCCCACTCACACCTGTTTCGGGTATTCGAGAGCTACTTTGCCTCCGGCAACGCAGAGGCCGCGTTTCGTGTGTTGCAAAGGCTGAAGCAGGCCATGTTCTCGGCGAACAAGGACGAGGAGTTCCTCGGCTGGGTGGAAGGATTAGAGCAACAGAATTCGAACAATTTTGAGCTGGTAGAATTTCTGGCATCCGCGTACCAGGAGCTGAACCAGGGCGCCAGGTGCAACGAGACTCTGTCGCGCCTGTTCGACCTCGCTCTGAACGCAGGTGAGTACGTGAAGGCTACCCGCGCTTTCGAGAGCCTGACCGCCGCTCGCTCCAACCCTGCGGAGGATCAGCCACGCCTGGAACGGCTGCGAGAGCACGTGGACGAGCAGACCTATCAGGCTCTTGCCGCCCGCCTCCGCTCCGCGCCCAGCACTGCTGCTGGTCCCGACAACTGGATGGACGCGTTCGAGATTGCGCCGGAAGCGGGCGCTGCCCCGGCGGCGCAGGCCTCCTCGGCGGAGGGGATAGCGCCGGCCGGCGCGCTGGAAGATATGATGTTGCAGGTCGAGCTTTTCCTTCAGTTCGGGCAGAAGGACGAGGCGATCCGGTACTTGCAGCAGATCACGCACTCATTTCCTGGCGAGGACAGCCGCAACGGAAAGCTCCGCTCGCTGTTGGTCGAGGCCGGCCTGGCGCCCCCACCGGCAGGCGTACCGGCTGCTGCTGCTTCCAAAGCGGCGGCTCCCGAAGAAGCTGCTGTGGACATGGCCCGCATCTCGGCCATCGTGCGCAGCATCTACCGGCAGAGCACGGTCCAAAGTGTACTTTCCACCGGAGTGGGCGAAATCGGCAAGTCCTGGCAGGTCAGCCGGTGCGTGGTGACCCTGGGCGCGCCGGGGAGGCCGCCTACGGCAATGCAGGAATACCTGGCGGAGGGGATTCCGCCATCCGCGGGCGCCGCGGCGGTACCGCTGGTGAGCACGCTCATGCAGCTCACTTTGGGTGGGGACCCGCTCGTGGTCGAAGACGCGAAAGGCGCGGCAGACCTCTCCCGAGTCGGCCCGGCCGTTCAGTCGCTAGGCATCCAGTCATTGCTGGCTTTGCCGCTGGTGGAGGGGGAGAAACCCCGTGGTGTGTTAGTGCTCGAGCAGTGCGACCGGCTGCGCCGCTGGGATTCCCAACAGGTGGTGGCCCTGAAAACGGTCGTGGACCAGATGGCGATGGCCATTTCTAACGTCAGGTTGCGCAGCCTGATGAAGGTGGTGGCGAATGAGTCCTCGGGGCTGCTTGCCCGCAGCTCGTATGTGGACTACCTGCTTTCGGAAACCGCCCGCGCCCAACGACAGAAGACGCCATTGTCGGTCGCCTTGCTGCAGTTTGGCGAAGGCCCGCAAGCGGTCCGGGAGTTGAGGGAAAGCTACCTGCAGGAGTACATGCGGGAGGCTGCTCAGGGTCTGGCGGGCCAGCTCCGGCAGAATGACGTTGGCATCCGCTATGACGCCACCACGCTGGCCATGGTGTTGAACGGCACCAACGGCAAGGACGCGCTCCCTGTCGTGGAACGAATCCGGAGGATGGTGGCCAGCATCCGGATCGAGGATCGGGCGGGACTGCCGGTCACCGTGGGCGTTGCCGAGGCAGTCCTGCGCGGCGGGATCGAGCCACCCGATATCGTCACCGAGCTCATCAACCGTGTAGAGACGGCCTTGGAAACGGCCCACACCGAAGGCGCCACCAGCAAGCTGCTGGCGCTGCCCGCAAAATGACCACATCGCCAGCCGCCCCATGTTTCTGGTCAAATCCTGATGTTTCGGGTCAAATCGTGTCCTATTGACTCGCTGCGGTGCAGGGCGTAGCTTCCGTTAATTCCCACTCGCCGGGGCAAGGTCTCCGGCAAGAAAGGGAGGGCATGTACACCCGCGCACTTCGTCGTCGCATCCGACTCCTCCGACCGGGCCCCACCGTCTTAATG
>JAKZXP010000283.1:0-9741 GCA_047514915.1 Terriglobia bacterium | reverse complement strand
TCCGGGACTCGTATGGGCTGACGATGAAGGCCAAAGACACTCACCATCGAACCATTGTTTTTTGCTCGGTGGAGTTCATGGCCAAGACCACCAAGATCTTGCTGCCCAACCGGCGGGTCCTGGTTCCCGCCCGCGCCGGCTGCTCGCTGGTTTCCTCCGTCTCGCTGCCGACCGTCCAACGCTGGAAAGAAAAGTATCCCGACGGCAAAGTCGTCTCCTATATCAATACGGATGACCTCACCAAGGCCGAGAGCGACTACATTTGCACTTCGCGCAACGCTTCGGCGGTCGTCGGCCACGTCCGCAGGACGTATCCCAAGTCCCCGATTCTCTTTTTGCCCGACCGCTATCTGGCGGCTCACGTCATGCGGGAACTCGGAATGGGTCCGGCAGAGATGCATGTTTGGGACGGCGCCTGCCATGTCCACCAAAAAATCGGCGAACACGCCATTGAGGACGCCACCGAGCACCACCCGAACGCGGAACTGTTGATTCATCCGGAGTGTGGTTGCACCTCCTCCTGCCTGGCGCGCATGGCGGCCGGGCAGGCAGACAGAATCTCCTTTCTTTCCACCGAAGGGATGATTGCTCGTGCTCGCGATTCGGCTGCGCAAGAGTTCATTGTGGCCACCGAGTCAGGCATTGTGTACCGTCTGCGGCGGGAGATCCCGGAGAAAATCTTCTGGCCCGTTTCCCCGCATGCTTTGTGCGAATACATGAAAATGATCACGCTGGAGGGGTTACTGACCTGCCTGAAAGAGGACGCGGATCCCTCCTTTGAAGTTCGGGTCGCGCCTGAAATTGCCGAACGCTCCCGGCAGGCCATTCAGCGGATGACTGAAATCCAATAAAAGGCGCCACAGTTCCTCCCCGCGCGCCGTCTCTCCGTCCCATGCGCCAAGGCCTGCCGGCCCGCCTCGACCCTCGCATCCCTGTCGTTGCGGTGGATGTGGCCATTCTCACCGTCGTCGAAGGGCGGCTGAGGATTCTGCTCATCAAAGTGAAGAAAAAACCGTATTCCGGCCTGTGGGCTTTGCCGGGGGGGATCATCCGCCCCACCGAGTCCCTCGACCAGGCGGCTTATCGGGAGCTGGCCGAGCAGACGGGAGTGAAAAACGTATACCTGGAGCAACTCTACACGTTCGGCGAGGTCCGGCGGGACAAAACGCGCCGGGCGGTCTCCACCGTGTACTTTGCTTTACTCAACCCGGAAGGTCCGGGCCCAAAAACATCTCCCAAATACGCCGGGGTCGATTGGTTTCCCGTGAACGCATTACTCGGGCTGGCTTATGACCACGCTCGAGTGATTCAGTACGCTGTGCAGCGCCTTCGCTGGAAACTCGAATACACCAACGTTGCATGGAGCCTGTTGCCAGAAACCTTTGCCCTGAGCGAGCTGCAAAGCGTCTACCAGGCAATCTTGGGGAAAACGCTGGACAAGCGCAATTTCCGAAAGAGGATATTATCTCTTGATCTGGTGGTATCCACCGGCAGGACGCGGTTGGGGGGTGCCCATCGACCCGCCGCGTTGTACCGATTTACGAAACGCAAGCCCATGATTGTAAGAATTCTCTGATATCTGGCATAAGAGTACGCATCGCTTGGACAAGAATTCACGCACATCTCGGAGAGACAAACCTAAAGACGAAGGTTTGAAAGAATGAAGCCGACGAATCCTCTGGTGGGTCCGCTGCTGACTGACCTGTATCAGTTGACTATGGCCTATGGCTACTGGAAGAGCGAGCGGCACAACGATCTGGCGGTGTTTGAACTGTTTTTCCGGCAGTGCCCGTTTGGCGGAGAGTTTGTCGTTTTCGCGGGCTTGGAAGAAGCGCTGCGGCACCTGAGCAGTTTCGCGTTCAGCGACGAGCAAATCGAATATCTGCGGTCGCTGATACCGCACTGCGAGCCGGAATTCTTCACCTGGCTACGCGCAGTGGATTGTTCGCAGCTCAAAGTGTACGCCATCCAGGAGGGCTCGGTGGTCTTTCCCAGAATCCCGTTGCTGCGGGTCGAGGGCCCGCTGGCAGTGGTCCAGTTGCTGGAGACTACGCTGCTTAACC
Source organism: Terriglobia bacterium (assembly GCA_047514915.1). GTDB lineage: Bacteria > Acidobacteriota > Terriglobia > JAJPHL01 > JAPKYU01 > CBDBKE01. Next base: position 7,678 of record JAKZXP010000283.1, on the reverse strand, counting down.
TGGTGAACTATCCGAGCCTGGTGGCCACCAACGCGGCCCGCTTCCGCTTGGCCGCAGGACCGGAAAAGGTGCTGCTGGAATTTGGCGTGCGCCGGGCGCAGGGACCCGATGGCGGCGTGTCAGCCTCGCGCTATTCCTCGATCGGGGGGTTTGACGCCACCAGTAACGTCCTGGCGGGCCAACTGTTCGGAATTCCTGCCCGGGGAACGCACGCGCATTCCTTTGTGTCTTCCTTCTCGAGCCTGGGGGAGCTGAAGGAGCGGACGGTTCTGGATCCCCAGGGCCAGCGCCACGATCTGGTCTCAGCCGCACTCGGCTATCGCAAGGATCTGAATTTTACGAAAACCAATGAAGGGGAACTAGCAGCATTCATTGCCTACGCTCAGGCGTTCCCCAGGAGTTTTCTGGCGCTGGTGGATACCTATGACACGTTGAACTCCGGCGTACCGAACTTCCTCTGCGTGGCCCTGGCTCTGGACCGAATCGGTTATAAGCCTGTTGGCGTGCGGCTCGATTCTGGCGACCTCTCCTACCTTTCCAAGCAAACCAGGAGGATGTTCCGGCAGGTGGGCGAGCGCTACTCGGTGGACTTCTCCCGGCTGACCATTACCGCCAGCAACGAAATCAACGAACAAACACTGCTGTCGCTGAACCAGCAGGGGCACGAGATTGACGTCTTCGGCGTCGGGACCCATCTGGTGACTTGCGAAGCGCAACCGTCGCTGGGCTGTGTTTACAAGCTGGTAGAGGTGAGAGGCAAGGCGCGCATCAAGCTCTCCGAAGATGTCAGCAAGATGACGATTCCAGGACGGAAAGAGGCATATCGGCTGGTGGACACCAACGGGCGGCCTGTGCTTGACCTGCTAATTCGCGCCGGAGAGGAGGCTCCTGAAGCTGGCAAGCGCCTTCAGTGCCGGCACCCGTTTGACGAAACCAAGCGGGCCCACGTCACTCCGGACCAGGTGTTCCCCCTACACCAGTGCGTCTGGGACGGACGGCTGTTGGCGTCCTTCCCCGCTCTAAAGCAGGTGCGTGCGCATTGCCTCAAGCAGCTTGCCTCTTTGCGCCAGGATCACGTGCGCCCTCTGAACCCAACCCCCTACAAGGTCTCGGTGAGCGGCAGCCTGTACGACTTTATGCAGGCGCTCTGGAACCAGGAAGCACCGATCGGGGAAATCCACTAGTTCGGATGTGAACGGATCCTGATCTGGAAGTCGCTCGCGCTTGCGACGAGGAAACCGCTCGCTGATGGTCGCGGCTCTGAATCAGCTCGACTGATTCCCCCGGCGGTTACCGAGCCGCGCGCGTAAGCAAGCGGTCCACAAAATCAGTTTTTCAGCACCCTGCTAGAGTTTGGCAGACGTTGCCAACACAGTTCGCACCTGCTCGACAATGGCCGCGGCATCAATCTCGTAGCAGTGGAGCAGTTCCTCGGGTTTACCACTGTGGGGAATCTGGCGTACCGCCAGCCGATACAAACGCACGCCGTGGGGCCCCAGCGCTTCCGCAACCGCGTCTCCCAGTCCGCCCGCCGCGTAGTGATCCTCAACGGTGATCACAGTATTGTTGGCGGCTCGCGCAGTTGCCAGAAGGGTTTCGGCGTCCACCGGAAGAACGCTGAACAAATCCACGACCCGCAACGCGATGTTGTCCTTCTTGAGTTCCTCGTAGGCGCGCAGGGTCTCGAACAGGGTCACCCCGGCGGCAACCACAGCGAGCGCATCGTTGTCGCTCTGGCGCACCACTTTCGCTTTTCCAATTTCGAAGGGCTCGTCATTGGAGTAAAGAATCGGCGCCTTGGGCCGCCCCGTGCGAACGTAGCAAAGCCCCTGGTGTCGGGCCACCAGCCGGACCGCGTGCCAGGTGCTGACGGCATCGCTCGGATACAGCACCACTGAGTCGGGTACGGCCCGGAACAAGGCCAGGTCTTCCAACCCCATTTGGGAGGCGCCGTCCTCGCCGATGGAAACGCCGGCGTGAGTGCCGACAAACTTGATGTTGGATTTCGCCAGGCCGGCCAGGCGAATGAAATCCGCGGCCCGAGTCAGGAAGCAAGCAAACGTAGCGGCGAAGGGAATCTTCCCGGAGGCCGCCAGACCCATCGCCATCCCAACCATGTTCTGTTCGGCGATATAGCCTTCCACGAAGCGGGCGGGCGCCACCCCCTGAAACATTTCCGTGTAGGTGGAGTTTTTCACGTCGCCATCCAGGGCCACGATGCGTGGATCCTGTTTGCCCAGCCGAGCCAGCGCCTGCGCGAAAGCTTCCCGGGTGGCGACGGGCTTGGTGGAAGTAAATTCCGGTCGGGGCAGGGCAACCGGCTGGGCGGCAGGGCCTCGCCTGGAGTTCTGGGGCGGTGTAGGCCAGGCTTTAGCCCCGTCATGGGAGAGGAATTGCGCCCGCAGCTCGCTCAACGCCGCTTCGCTCTCCTCCCCGCTCTTGAGGGCCTTCCCATGCCAGCCTTCTTTGTTCTCTAGAAACGAGACTCCCTTGCCTTTCCAGGTCCGTGCCAGAATCACCGTGGGGCGGTTGTTGGTGTTCCGTGCGTTCTTGAAAGCTTCCAGCAATTGCGAGACATCGTGGCCGTCCACGGCAAGGGCGTTCCAGCCGAAGGCTTCCCACCGTTGCCGAAAGATTTCCAGTTCGTGCTGCAGCATGGTGGGCCCACTTTGGCCCAAGCGGTTGACGTCCAGAATGGCGCACAGGTTATCCATGCCATAGAAGGTGGCTACGGCGGCCGCTTCCCAAACCGATCCTTCCATTGTTTCCCCATCGCCCATCAAGACATAGGTGCGATAGTCACTGCCGTCCAGGCGCGCGCTCATGGCCATCCCCACACCGACCGGCAGCCCTTGGCCCAACGAGCCAGTCGGTACGGCCACAAAGGGCAGAATCGGAGTGGGATGACCTTCCAGATCCGAGTCCAGCTGCCGCAGGGTCAGCAGCTTCTCCCGCGAAAAGTACCCCAGCTCTGCCCAGGCCGAATACAGGATCGGGGCAGCGTGGCCTTTGGAGAGGACAAATCTGTCACTGGCGGGATTTCGGGGGTCGGTGGGGTCCAGGCGCATTACGGAGAAAAACAGCGTCGCCATGACTTCCGACGCCGACAGGCAACTGGTAGGATGCCCGCTGCCCGCAGCAGTGGTAGCTTCAACGGAATCAATCCGCAGTTGAGTGGCGACGTTGTGAAGAGCGACAGGCAAACTGTTGGCAACACGATCCATAAGAAGCAACTCCCGCAGGATTCGGAATCGCCCTGCTGAGCGTCCCTATCCTCATGGAATCTTAGCAAACTGGCGACAAAAGGTGAAAGGGACGGTAGCCAGGCAAAAACAGGAGGTGTCCGGCATTCGTCACCCGGGATTCGGACTATTCCCCTTCTTCGGGGGGAGCCCCGGAGATGCGGGTGAGATCCTGTTGCTTGACCCGGTCCGCATTGAAGCGAGCCGCACGGTCTCGCATTGTCTTCAAGACCTGCTCCAAAGGCGGCGGCTCGCCTTTGATCCAGCGCAACGGATTGATCCGGGCCACCACGAACGCCCGCAGATAGGGGCTCACCAGGCCCCGCTGCCGGAGCTGGGAAACAGCCTCGGCCACCCGCTCTTCCAGGTCAAACAGCAGCTCGGCACGTCTTTCGTGCTCGTGGATCGCCTGGCGCAGCGGCTCACCGAGAAAAGTTTCCAACCGCCGGAGGATTGGGTGATAGGCCCCACCGGCAAAGTTGCCTTTCCTCTCGTAGCACAGGCCAAGAGTCACCAGCGCCGCTTCCTCAAGATAAAAGGCAAAGGCGCGTTCGGCGCGCGCGCCGTCCTCTTCCAGCAGCCCTTTGTAAATGCGGATCACTTCCAGCGAACGCTCCCGGAGGTTATGCGCCTTCTCGGTGTTCAGAGCCAGAATTTGCCAGGCTACCTCGCGGTTGGGGACCACCAGCGCGGTAATGGCTTTGGCGCCCAGGCGACGCATCGCTTCCAGGCGGTGGCGGCCGTTCGGGGTCCAAAGCCCGCTCTCAGGAGCAGGAACGGCGATGACGGGATCCAGGAAGAGGCCTGTTTTGTGGATCACATCGGCCAGCCGCCGGTGATGCGCTTGGGAGAGATCCCGCTGGAACGGGGTCGGCTCAATGCGGTCAATCGGCAGGATCGCGAACAACAGCGGCTGGCCACCGAGAGGGTCGCGATAGGCGCCCACCACGGTTCCACCTTCTTTTTCTACACGGCTGGCGGTCTCGGCCAGCGCCGCTGGGGGAGCTTCCAAGCGGCAGTCCTGCGGCTCGAATCCGCGGGATCGGGGTGCTGCTTTGCGAGGCGTGCGTCGCGCGGGCGCACGCTTGCCCACCGCCTTCGACTGCGTCTTCCCCGCCTTGGCCATTGGACGCCTCCCTCCTTTTCAAATACGCCTTGCGGCACGGCACGGGTGGTGGTGTTTCGAGTATAATAGCGAACCAGAAGGAGTGTGAATGACCAGCAGGGGTATGAATGACCAGCAGGAGTGTGAATGACCAGCAAGGGTATGAATGAGTAGAGAAGACCTGATCAGCGTGGAGGGTGTGGTGATCGAGAAGTTTCCCGGCGGCGTCTTCAGCGTTCGCTTCGGAGAGAACAGAACCGCATTGGCCCATCTTTCGGGCAGGCTCAGAAAAAACCGCATTCGCATTCTTGCCGGAGACCGCGTAGCGCTGGAGCTTACCCCCTACGACCTGGGCCGCGGCCGCATTACCTACCGCTACCGCTAGCCACGACGCTCACGGGCCCGCTGGTGCCTGGGGACATCTTGCTCCTCCAGACCCGAAGAACAATCCTAGCTTTCCGCGGCCAAGTCTTCACGGGTTTCTGCACGCAGGGTCCCGATGAGGGAGCGCACCGAGGCGACACCGTGGTCGCGGCAGTAGTGCTCCATTTCGCCAATGATGCGAAGGGTGGCGCACGGGTCGGCAAAGGAGGCGGTGCCCACCTGCACGGCCGCCGCCCCGGCAACCATAAATTCCAGGGCATCGCGGCCGGTCCAAATGCCGCCCAGACCAATGATGGGCAAGCGCACGGCTTGGGCGGCCTGATAGACCATGCGCAACGCGATCGGTTTGATTGCAGGTCCGGAGAGCCCCCCGGTCACATTGGAGAGCACCGGGCGCCGCTCATCCAGATCAATAGCCATGCCAACGAAGGTGTTGACTAACGACAGTGCGTCGGCGCCGGCCTCGGCCGCCGCGCGGGCAAGGGCGGCGATGTCAGTGACGTTCGGCGAGAGCTTGACGATGAGCGGGCGGGAGGAGACCCGGCGCGCCGCCGCAGTGACCTCATGGGTCAGCCGCGGGTCGGCGCCAAAGCTGATGCCCCCATGCCTGGTGTTGGGACAGGACACGTTTAACTCGTAGCCGGCCAGCCCTTCCCCCTGCTCCAGGATGCGAATCACCTCCGCGTAATCTTCGGTGGCGTATCCGAAGACATTGGCGAAGACGGCTGTGTCGTAGCGGCCGAGCTCCGGCAGTTTCTCGCGGATAAACGCGGCCGCCCCGATGTTTTGCAGGCCGACGGCGTTCAGCATTCCCGAAGCTGTCTCGTGCAGCCGCGGAGAGGGATGGCCCGGCATCGGCTCGCGCGCGAGCCCTTTTACCACCAGCCCGCCGAGCCGGTTCAAGTCCACCAAGTGTGCGAACTCCACGCCGTAAGCGAAGGTGCCGCTGGCGGCGATCACCGGGTTTTTCAGCCGCACGCCGGCGATCTCAGTGGACAGGTCGGGATTCATCGGATTTTTGATTTCGGGTCCTCGATCTCAGAGCCTTGGTCAAAACGCGGCCGGTGGCCAGCGAAGGGACCCGGATTCCCAGCGCGGCGGCCAGTGTCACCGGCAGATCGGCCGGGGAGACAGGCGCCTCATAGGTGAAAGCGCGGAATGGGCGGCCCCAGAGAATCAGCGGCACATGCGTGTCATAGTCATGGGGCGAACCGTGGGTCGTGCCCTTCGGGATGGCCGACAGTTCGTTCATCCAGTACCGTTTGAAAACCAGGTAGAGGTCGCCGCCTCGGTCCGGATGATACGACCGGCAGACTTTGCCCGGCAGTTCCGGGCCGGGCCGACAGCCGATCAGCTCGGCGCGGGTGAACGCGGCGGCCAAGCCAGGCAACTCCAGCAGGGCCTCGGCCGCCTGGAGGGCCACCTCATCTAGGTTGAGCCGGCGCTCGCGGACAAGCGCATGGTTTAAGTACAGGTGCGGCACCGAGTAGTTCACCACCCACCTCTGATCCCCCGCGCCGGAGGTGCTGGCCGGGCTGGCTGCGTAATGCTGGCGCAGCCGGGTTTCGACCTTCTGTACTACCTCTTGGTGGGAAACGTGTCCAGCATCCAGACCCTCCCGCCGAGCCTGCTCGGGCAGGGGCGCAACACCGTGGTCGGCGCTGAGCGCGATCCACACGTGGCGCAAGCCGATGCGGTGCTCCAGAAACCCCAGGAACTCGGCGAGATTGCGATCGGCGCGCAAGACGGCATCGCGAGTCTGGAGAGCATCCGGGCCATAGACGTGTCCTACCAGATCAATGGCCGAAAGGCTGAGCGCCAGCAGGTCAGTGGCCGGTCCGCGGCCCAGTTGCTCGTGCTCAACTGCGGCGCGCGCCAGTGCGAATTGGATCTCGGTGGGAAAGGGAGAATAGCGGATCGCACGCATCAGCTTCAGCCGTTCGGCGGAGTTGGTCGCTTGAGGGAATGTCAGAAACGGATTTCCGTTGGGTTTGTCCACCGGTGTCCACCGCTTGCCTCCGTACTGCTCGGCCCAGCTTTGGCGATTGAAGCCCCGCACCCAGCCCGGTAGTTCTTTCATGTAATAGGTGGAACTGATCGCGTGAAGCGTTTTGGGGTCCAACCAGTACGCAGCCGTCGCTCGCCTTCCGCCCAGCAGGATCGCCGCGCGGGCCTTAGGGGCAATCGAAATGACGCGCGCCTGGCCTCCCGTCGCCCGGTGCAACTCATCGCCCAGTGTGGGGCCGATAAGCCAGCGGGGCGAGGCGCCGGGCGAAGCCGCTTCGGCGCCGAGCAGCTTGGTGACTGGGTCGTGTCCGGCGGTGGTGTACCGGCCCCCCGCGCGGTCAAACCAGCCGTTGCCGATGATCCCATGGGCGTTGGGGGAGGCGCCTGTGGCCAGGGTAGCGTGGCCGGGCGCCGTGAGTGTAACGGCATGGCGGTAGTGGCAGTTGGCGAAGACCGCCCCGCCCTTCAGGAGAAGGTTCAAGCCGCCGGAGACGACAGACGTGCCAGGAGAGGCAGCTTTCTTGCCGCCAGCGCCGGGGGGCGCGGCTTTCAGGCCGGCCGCACCGGAAGGCGCGGTTTTCAAGAAAGCCGCGCGAAAGCGCGTCAAATAGTCCTGTCGGAACTGGTCCATAACGACCAACAGGACCAGGCGAGGCTGCTCCCGGCGGGCGGCCTGGGCTGGCGCCGCAACAATCAGTAGCAGGGGCAGTAGCAACGGCAGTAGCAGCAGTAGTAGCGGCGGCAGTAGCAGCAGTCCCACCGTGCCGCGAAGCCGACGCATCAACCGCAGTCTAGCACAGCGCACCTTTCGCTTCAGGCGCAGACCTGTAGGACGTTGCGGAGGAAGGACCCGGGGAACGCTTGCTGCTGGCTGGAGCGTCCGGTATGATGGCGAGCGCTGGCCATGGCACTTCGCGAAAAGGCGCAACTGATGAGCGGG
>JAKZXP010000282.1:0-11907 GCA_047514915.1 Terriglobia bacterium | reverse complement strand
CCTCGACGCGGAGCAGTTCGCTGGTGACCGCATGTTCCCAATTGGTCCAGGCCTGGAACGCTCCCTCTTGCTGAAGGATGCGGCGCAACACCACCGAAGAATCCACGTAGACCTTCATATCTCAAAGCGGTCTCGCCGGGTTTCCCGCAGGGCTTCCTCCAAATCTTTCAGCTTCAAGTTCTTGGGGGGCGATAGGGAAGAAAGAAGCTTCTCGATGTCTTTCAGCGACTTGGTTGGGGGAATCGTCATCAGCCGCCTGGGGGCAGGCTGGTAGGGCAGCAGGCGGGCAACTGGGATATCCCGGTTCTTGATGACAATCTCATGCCCGCGGCGAACCGAACGAAGATACTGGCTCAGCCCGCTTTTGAACTTGGCGACGGTCACTTCCTTCTTCATGACCAATTATGGTCATGATATCGACTAGCTGTCAAGCTCCAGAATTGTCAAACGGGTAGCTGACCGGTTCCCCGTATCCACTTCCCATGCTGGCGGGGTGGGCCCTTAGACCCTTCGTCGGAGGCTTGCTAATGGGCACAGTGGTCGGCACGACAGAAGCATCCTTTAGCGGTGCTAAAATCGCCGGGTGAGCGAGCGACTCTACTACCACGACTCGTTTCTCAGGACATTTGAGGCGCGAGTGGTTCGCCTCGGTCCGGAAGGCGTAGTGTTGGACCGTACGGCTTTTTTTCCCACCGGAGGTGGCCAGCCGCATGACACCGGGCTGCTGGGTGGCGCGCCGGTGGTTGAGGTTCTGGAGAACGAGCGGAGCGAGATTCTACATCGGCTCGAGGGGGCGGCACCGGGCAAGGTCGGCGAGACGGTGCATGGGGAAATTGACTGGCCCCGCCGCGCCGATCACATCCAGCAGCACTCCGGCCAGCACCTGCTCTCGGCGGTCTTCGTGCGTCGGTTCGGGTTCCCGACGGTGAGCTTCCACCTGGGTGCCGAGTCCTCAACGATTGACCTGGGCACCGCGGCGGTCTCACCCGAACAGGTGCGGCAGGCCGAGGAAGTGGCGAACGAAGTCGTGTTCGAAGACCGCCCGTTGCGCGTCTGGTTTGCCACCGCGGACGAGGCCAAGGCGCTGCCGTTGCGCAAGGACGTGGCCCGCGAAGGCGAGCTGCGGCTGGTGGAGATTCCCGAGCTCGACCTGACCGCCTGCGGCGGCACGCACGTTGTGCGCACCGGGCAAATCGGTGCGGTGCTGGTGCGGAAGGTGGAAAAATGCAAGCAAGGAGTGCGGGTGGAATTTGTATGTGGGCGGCGCGCCGTTCGCGTGGCCAAGCTGGACTACACGGCGCTGGCGGAAGCCGCCAACATCCTCACCACCCACCCGCATCAAGTAGCCGCGCTGGTGGGCAGGCAGCTCCAGGCTCTCAAGGCAGCCGATAAGGAGCGGCAGAAGTTGCTGGAAACGCTGGCGGGCTATGAGGCGCGTCAGATGTATGCTGAGGCGGAGGAGTCCAATGGCGTCCGTCAACTGGTGAAGCTGTTCGATGCAGCCGATCCTGGCTACGTTCGCTGGCTCGCCAGCCGGTTTGCCGCGCAGGGCGGCACGGGGCAGGGAGCGCGGGCCTTGTTCGCCCTGCGGCAACCGCCTACGCTGGTGCTGGCCCAGTCGCCCGGGCTGGCGGCGAACCTGGGCGCGTTGGTGAAGGAGATGGCGGGGCAGTACGGGCTGCGGGGCGGCGGCTCAAGGGATGCAGCGCAGGCGGGTGCAGCCGACGCAGCCTCGGTGGAGCGCGCGTTGGAGGCCATCCGTCGCCAGGTGTGAACCTATGCCAGAGCAAACGACTGCAGAGGCGCTGTTGGCCTGCTTGCAGGCCGCCCGCGTTCCGCGTGTGTATGGCCTGATTGGCACCTCGATCATGCCGTTGTACAAGGAGCTGGAGCGGGTCAGCGGCCAGATTCGCTACATCTCGGCGCGCCATGAATTAGTCGCCGCGACCATGGCCGATGCGGAGGGGCGGCTGACCCAACGTCCCGGAATTGTGCTGTTGCACGCCGGGGCGGGCGTGTTGAATGGCGCCTTAGGCCTGGCGATTGCTGCCAAGGATTGTTCGCCTCTGCTGGCCATTGTGGGGGGCGCCCGACGCTCCATGGCCGGCATGGGCGGGGCTCTGGAAGTGGACCAGGCGAGCGCGTTGACGCCCTATGTGAAAGCTTTCTTCCGCTTGGGGCAGCCCGCCGATGTTCCCGATACCTTTGTTCAGGCCTGGACGGCGGCGGCCACTCCGCCTGCCGGCCCGGTGGTGCTGGAGGTCCCCGAGGACCTGTGGGATCAGGCCGGGCGGGTGCCACTCGGAAACTTGCCAAAGGAGATGGAAGTGCCCCGCCTTCCCGCACCTGACGATCTGGCCGGCGTGGTCGAACAGTTGCGCCAGTCCCAGCGCCCGCTGCTGCTGGCCGGTGGTGGGGTTCAGCACGCGGCCCCACTGGTTCTGAAGCTGGTGGAGTCGGCGCGCCTGCCGCTGATCACCACCGGGAATGGCCGCGGAGTGATTCCCGAGGATCACCACCTCTGCTTTGGACGAGCCGGATATGCGGGCAGCAGCGCCGCCGACTACGCGCTGGCCCAGACCGATTGTCTGCTGTGTCTGGGCTGCGGCCTTTCCGACGTGCTCACCTACTTCTACGCTCGCCTGCCGGCGGGGCGTGTAGCCATGATCAATAATGCGGATGGCGCTTACCTGCAGCGTCTGGCGGAACGCTTCCCGCAGGCAACCATGCTGGAGGCGGACGCGGGCGCGGCCATCGAACAGTTGCTGGCTGCCGGGCTGCGAGGGCTTTGCGACGATGCCTGGTGGGGGCGGTTGGAAACGGCTCGCACCGAATGGCAGACCATCCTGCGGCGCTGCGCCTTCCCCGCCGAGCCAATGCCGGCCACCTACGCCCTATCGCGCCTGGCGCCCCTGCTGCCGCGCAACACCATCGTGATCTGCGGCACCGGCTTGCACCAGAGCCCGGTCAACGCCACACTTCCCTGTTACGGTCCTCGCCAGTACCTCTCCGCGTGCAACTTCGGGGCCATGGGATTTGCCTTTGGCGCGGCCATGGCAACCCGCCTGATTTTCCCCGAGCGACGCGTGGTGTGTGCCGTGGGCGATGGCGATTTCATGATGACCTCAGGTGACCTGGAGACCGCGGCGCGCGAAGACGCCATGCCCCTGACTGTGGTCCTGAACGATGGTGGCTACGGTACCCTGCGCTTGAACAGCAGCCTGCGCGGGTTCCGCTACGGCGCCGACCACGGCAATCCTGATTTCGTGGCGCTGGCGGCTGCCTACGGCCTCCGCGGTGCCCGCGCCAGTCATCCCGGCCAGGTGGACACCCTGTTCAACCGGGCCCTGGATCCCGGCGGCCCGCAACTGCTGGAACTCGTGATTAACCCCAAGGAACAGCCGCCGGCCAACTGGGCTGCCATCTACGACATGCTGGGAGCCGGCCCGCAACGGTGAATCTGACAAGTGAACTGCCTGGCCCTGTTCCCGAGCGCGGCAACCGCGCCGCGAACGAAACACAATCATTCCCGGCAGATTCCGCGCTGGGAGGCGCGGACGAAGGCCGCTAAGTGGCGGGCCTCCTCGCCGGGGACTTCCTCCTCGATTTTCTTTAGCGCATCGGCAAGCGGCAACTGGGAGCGGTACAGCAACCGGTAGGCGTCTTTCAGCCGCTCGATGGATTCCTTGGACAAGCCGTTGCGCCGCAGTCCCACCAGGTTCAGCCCGCGCGCCACGATGTGAAACTCCGCGGCCAGAATAAACGGAGGCACGTCCAAGGTGACGCGCGTGTTGCCGCTGATCATGGACATCCGCCCAATGCGGGAGTACTGGTGCACCGCTACCGCGCCCGAGATGAAGCAGTGGTCCTCAATTTCGGTGTAGCCGGCGATCAACGCGCAGGAGCAGATGGTGTTGTGGTCGCCCACCGTGCAGTTGTGGGCGATGTGCACGTTGGTCATGACGTAGTTGTCGTTGCCGATGCGGGTGACGGAGCCTGCTTCGGTGCCGCGCGAGATCGTGAGATATTCCCGCAAGATGTTGCGGTCGCCGATGCGCAGGTAGCTGGGCTGGCTGGGGTCGAATTTCTTATCCAGCGGGTCGGTGCCCAGTTGCGCCCCGGAGTAGAGGTGATTGTCCTCGCCCAGCGTGGTATAGCGTTTAACGATGGCCAAGGGGTCCAGGCGCGTCCCGCGGCCGATTTCCACCTCGTCCTCGACGATGCAGTAGTCCCCGATGCTGGCCTCGGGATGTACTCGCGCTCCAGGGTGCACAATAGCGGTGGCGGCAATCATCGACAGTAGTAATCTTACCGGAGTGGCGTAGCGACGCCAAACTGGTAGTGTCCTAATTTGATAAATCTAGGACACTACCGAGAAATTGGCAGGGGGGAGAGGATGGGTGCGCAACCAGGCAAGCCGAGCGGTGAATCTGTGGAAACACTGGCCGCGGTGGCCGGCGGCACGGCCGAAGGGGAGACCGGGCGGTTGATTCAAGCAGTGGCGCCGCTGGACAGCGCCACCGAGCACGACGTGGTCTTCGCCGACTCGGAGCGGGCGCTCGAGCAGGCGCGCCAGGGCCTGGCAGGATGCATCATTGTGGAAGAAGGCGTCGAGGTGGGCGGTCGCACGGTGATTCGCGCACGCAACCCCAAGCTGGCTTTTGCCCGCATCGTGACGCGCTTCCACCCACAGCCTCGTCCGGCCCTGGGCATCCACCCGACGGCGGTGGTGGACCCCGGTGCCCGTCTTGGCGAGGGGGTACACGTCGGTGCCTACGCGGTCATCGGCGCCTGGGTGGAGGTCGGCCCGGAAACGGTCATCGGCGCCGCCTGTGTGCTGGGCGAGGGCGTGCGCTTGGGCCCAGGCTGTTTTCTCTATCCGCGCGTCACCATCTACCCGGGCACCACCATTGGGGCTCGCGTCATCCTGCACAGTGGGGTGGTGCTGGGCAGCGATGGCTTCGGGTATGTCTTCGACGGCCAGCGTTACGAGAAGTTTCCGCAGGTGGGCACGTTGGAGGTGGGCGATGACGTGGAAGTGGGGGCCAACACAACGATTGACCGGGGCGCGCTGGGGGCAAACCTCATCGGGCGTGGCACCAAGATTGACAACCTTGTGCAGGTCGCCCACAACGTCACCATCGGCGAGCACTGCGCGATTGCCGCGCAGACCGGCATATCCGGCAGCGTGGTGATCGAACCTTATGCGGTGATTGGCGGCCAGGTGGGCATTGGCGACCACGTGCGCATCGAGCGCGGAGCCGTGCTGGGGGGAGGGTGCGGTGTGCTCCCGCACAAGACCATCCGCCGCGGCCAAACTGTCTGGGGAACCCCGGCGCGGCCCATCAAGGAGCACCTGGAGCAGCTTGCCACTCTTGCCCGCCTGACCAAGCGCGGCTAGTTTCCTGTCCCACAGTGTCACTTACTTTGTCGTTGCCGATTACCCGCCAGTCTGTCATTCCGAGGGCCGGCGGTTCGTGTCGGCCCGAGGAACCTGCTTTTGGAGCAAGCGACTTCGGGCAAAAAGCAGGTCCCTCGCTCCGCTCGGGATGACATACGGGTGGGTCTTTGATTAGGGATGTTCCTTGTGGCAGAGCGGGCGGGACATCAGCACTTCCGGCACGAGCCCTGTGATAACGGTCACGAGTTCACTTGGCCAGCTCCAGTTGCAACTTTCCCTGGATGTGCGCGCGGCGAGCTTCCCAGAGAATGACGCCGGTCATGATCAGCAGCACCAGCGCGCCAATCGCGTTGGCGGCTGTGGCGCCGGCGGCCAGCAACCCCTGGTCCAGCACAGCGCCGCTGAAGTTGGCAAACTGGGTGACCAGCGCCCACAGCGAAATCGTCAGCATGAAGAGCATAGGCAGGAGGGTAAACCAGTAAGGGCGGCCGGTGCGCATTAACCAGCGGGTAATGGCCAGCAACGTGAGGGCAGCCAGCAACTGGTTGGAGGTGCCAAACAGCGTCCAGAATTTCAGGTAGGCGCCCTTCTCCGCCGTGGCGATGAAAATGTAAGCAGGTAGGAGCGTGATGGCGGTGGCCGCTATCATGCCCCGCTTCCCTTTCCAGTCGAACAGCTCCAGCACAATGTGGCGGCCCAGACGAGTGGCTACGTCCAGCGTATCAAAGACAAAAGTAGAGAAGGCCATGGTCCCGAAGGTCACCGCAAACAAACGATGCTTCTCGCCGATGAGGACCGTCAGGAAGGAGCCCATGCCGTTTCCATAAATGGTCCCCGGCGCCAGGCCGACGGTGTCCTTCGGCAGCACGATCATGATGGTGGCCAGGGCAATCAGGGCCACAAATCCTTCCAGCAGCATCGCCCCGTAGCCGATGGGCCGGCTGTCGGGCTCACAGGCAATCTGTTTGGAGGTCGTGCCGGAACAGACCAGGCCGTGGAAGCCGGAACAGGCGCCGCAGGCAATGGTGACAAACAGAAAGGGGAACAGCGGGATCGCCGAGCCGTCCTTGGCTGTGGCGCTCCAGGTTTTGAACGAGTCCTGGACAACCTCAAAGTTGCCGAAGAACACGCCAAACACTCCCACGGCTAGCGCAGTGTAGAGGACGAAGCCGCCCAGGTATCCCCGGGGTTGCAGCAGCGACCAGACCGGCACCATCGAGGCCACAAAGCAATAGGCCAGAATCAACAGCCCCCACATCTTGACCGGGTTTTGGAAGGCAAAGACGAACAGCGTGGAAGCCTTGGTGCTCAGCCACACCAGCACGAATGTGCCCGGCACAAAGATGACCGTCAGCAGCCACAGCGGCGGGTTCCAGAACCTTCGGACCAAGCCCATCACCACGGCCAGCAGCAGATACAGGGTGCTGGCCAGCGCCACGGCTCCCCCCGGGTTGAAGGTGACGTTTTGGAGCGGAAACTCCTGGGTGTCGCCGACGAAGGTGCTGGCGGTGATGTCGGCAAAGGCCACGATGACGTAGATCAGGGCGATCCAGATGAAGCTCAGCATGGCCCACCAGGCGCGGCGGCTTACGTTCTCCCGCATGATCTCGGCGATCGAGCGCGCCCCGTGACGCAACGAGGCAATGAGGCTGGAGAAATCGTGCACCGCGCCAATGAAGATCACCCCCAGGACAATCCACAAAATCGAGGGCAGCCAGCCAAAATAAATGCAGGCGATGATGGGGCCGGCGATGGGCCCGGCAGCGGCAATGGCGGAGAAATGCTGCCCCAGCAGATAGAACCGAGGGGTGGGCACGAAATCCACGCCGTCGTTGACGGTGGCGGCGGGAGTGGGCCGGTTCGGGTCCAGGGCCACCAACCGGGCCACGAATCTTCCGTAGAGGCTGTAGCCGGCGATGAGCAGCGACATCACGATCACCGCGAGCAGCGGCAAGCTCATTCCTGCCCCCTTCCGTGACTGAGTAAGATTTTAAAACGCCCCTGGCTCCCACCGTATAACGCGAAGTCTCGGCCTTGTCCAAAGGAAAAGCATGCGAGCCTGGCGGCTTGGTCGGTCTCCGAACAGGCCGCGGCGTCCCTTTACCTGCGTCCCCGATTTGGCTATGGTTTTAGCTATGCTGCGCCCCAGTTCGGGAGCATCACCAGTTTGGCGGTATCAGATGCCAGTTTGGCGGTATCAGATGAAAGTGTCGCATGGAACAAAGCCGAAGACTACAGTCGCTGCTCCGCGCTCCCCATTTCCCTGACCGTCTGCTGGCCGGCCTCTTCCTGGTGACCGCACTGGTTGGCCTGTTGGCCTGGACTCGGCTGGCGTCCTTCGACCGCTACACAGTGGTGTTGAAGAATGCACGGGGCATGCCGCTCCGCGTGGTGGTATTCGAGCCGAACCATGTTCAGGGGGGGCAACGCCCGCGGCCCGCTGTCCTGGTCTGCCAGTCGGTGAATAGTCCGCCGGAGGCGGGACTGGCGTTGATCCTGGAATTCGTGCGGAGAGGCATGGTGGCGGTCACGTTTGATTTCCGCGGGGCCGCTCCCGGTGAAAACCGCAGCCTGCTGCGCGAGAACCTGCTGGCCATCACAGCCTTGGACGCCGCTGCCGCGCTGGACTACCTGGCCCTGCGGCCCGATGTGGACCGCGACCGCATCGGGCTGATCGGCCATTCGGTGGGCGGCACGCTTGCCCTCCGCGCCGGCATCGAGCAGCCCTGGGTGCGCGCCACTGTCGCGGTGGGCATCGCCGGCGACGTCACCAAGACCCGGCCGCAGAACCTGCTCTGGCTGGTGGGGCTCTACGACGAGTTCCGCCCGCTGTCGGAGATGCAGCAGGTGATGGAATCGAGCAACAGCGAAGGGATCGCGGAAATTGAGCGCACCACCGGCGATTTCAGGCAGGGAACGGCGCGGCGACTGAGCGTGACCGCCACAGCCGACCACTTCACCGAGTTTTCAAACCACGGCACGGCGGTGCGCGCGTTGGAATGGTTCACGAGCTCATTTGAGGGGCGCCCTGCGCCACGCCCGCGCCTGGCTGTCGCACCCTGGTTTTACGCCTGCTACAGCCTGGCGTTCCTGTTTGGCTGGCTGCTGCTGGTCCGGCGCGTGCGCCCCACACGGCTGCGCCTGTTCACTGTCGCGATCGGCGCGCTGGTGGCAGCGCTGGTTCTGGTGCCGTTGCCAAGACTTGCACTGCTGCGCGCTGACCTGGCGCTCTGGAGCCTGGCGTTGCTACTGGTGGTCAACGCGAGAAGCAAAATGCTTTCTACCGCTGCCGCGGGCGGTCTGGCGAGCCGCGTGGCACGGCTGATTACACTGATTGCGCTGGGCTGGCTCAGCCTGCTGATCACGCTCGTGGTCAACCAAGTGGCTTACTTCTGGCGCTATCCGCACCTGCTTGTTGGGCTGCCTGCGTTTCCCTTTTGGCACGCCACCGGCCTGCTCAATTCCTACCTGTTCGTTTATCCGCGCGGGCTGCTGTTCGCCAGCTATACCGGGGCTGTGCTGCGCCCGGGCTGGCTCTTCTGGGGGATCTTGGCCATGGAGTTGGTCCGGCCAGGCCTGGTGCTGGGTGGGCTGTGGGGCCTGGCTCGGCGCTTTGCACCACGGCGGGACAAAACTGCCGCGCCGGAACGAAGGAAATGGGTGGCCTGGCTTCTGGTGCTGGCTCTGTTCGGTGCCCTGGCGGCCATTGTTTCCATCCGCGCGGCGCAGGGCTTTGTGGACCGGGAGTCGCTGGGTCTGGCCGGCTGGGTCATCCTCCGTTTCGCCGTGCTGCCCTTCTTCATCTTCGCCCTCCTGAAACGCCGCTTTGAATGGCGCATGGCGGACTGTGGGGATGTCAAAGATGTCAAATAGGCAGGACTAACGAACTTCTGATGGGTACTCCGAGCTTCTCACCAGTGAAGCCACCTGCTCGGGGTGATCTCGATAAGCTGGGTGTACCGGCGCTCGAAGGAGATGTCCCAGCCGTATTTTTTGACGAACCCTGAAGCCACCGCGGTCGGCCAGGGTTTCTCCAGAACTCGTGCCTCGCCTTCGCAGATGAGAGGGTTTGCGCCGTCTTCCAGCGCCAGGCAAACCTTTCGGTTGGACCGCAGGTTCTGCCCTTTCACGCTTTGCGGCTCAATGCAGATGTAGAGCCGGTCCTCCACCTGCGTAAACCACACCGGCACCAGATGCGGCCGTCCGTCCGTCCGCGCCGTCGCGATCCAGATGTTACGCTCCCGCACCAGGCGTTCTTTCGCTGCTTGAGGGACGGGTGGCATCGGCGCCTTCATGATAGCGGATTGGCTTTGCGGATTCCGCACTTGGCGTTCCTGAACGGCATGCCAGACGACGGTGCTCCAAATCGCGCCAACCAGGACGATAGAGGATCACCAAACACTGAGCGGCAGCAGGTCTGTTATAATGGCCGTCAATGGAACGCGGTCAAAAGACCTTCTACCTCGAGACGTTCGGTTGCCAGATGAACGTGCACGACTCCGAGAAGGTGGCGGGCACGCTGATGGCGCAGGGGTACCGGCCCGTCGAGACGCCCGAGGAAGCCGACCTGGTGTTGTACAACACCTGCTCGATCCGCGACAAAGCCGAACAGAAGGTCTTCTCCCGCCTGGGGCAGTTCAAGCGGACGCAGAACAATGGCCAGAACAACGGCCAGAACAACGGCAAGCAGTTCGGCGGCAAGCTGTTCGGCGTGCTAGGCTGTGTGGCGCAGCAGGAAGGGACGCGAATTTTCGAGAAGGCGCCGCACGTCAGCCTGGTGGTGGGTTCGGCAAGCTACCGGAAGTTGCCGGAACTGCTGGCGCAACTGGAGTCAGGCAAGCGCCGGGTTACCGGCCTGGAGCTGGACACCGAGGAGACCTTCGAGACCGAGTTCACCCGGCGCGACAACCCGTACCGCGCCTATCTCACCATCATCGAGGGCTGCAACAATCACTGCGCCTTTTGCGTGGTGCCATTCACCCGCGGGCCGGAGCGCAGCCGCAGCAGCAGCGAGGTTCTGGCCGAGTCGCGCCGCCTGGCCGAAGAGGGCTACACCGAGATCCAATTGCTGGGCCAGACGGTCAACTCCTACCGCGATCCATCCTCGGCGCGCTTCAGCTTTGCCGAGCTGCTCTCGGCCGTCGCCGAGGTGCCGGGCATCCGCCGCGTCCGCTTTACCAGCTCGCACCCGCGCGACCTCACACCCGACATCGTGGAGGCCATCGACCGCCACCCGGCGCTGTGCGATCACGTCCACCTGCCGGTGCAGGCCGGTTCCAACCGCGTGCTGGAGCGGATGCAGCGCGGCTATACCCGCGAGCACTACCTGGAAAAAATCGCTTGTATCCGCGCTGCGCGGCGTGCTATCAGCATCACCACGGACCTGATTGTGGGCTTCCCTGGCGAGACCGAGGAGGACTTTGCCCAGACCCTGTCGCTGCTGGAGGAAGTTCAGTACGATTCCGCCTTTTCGTTCAAGTACTCGCCGCGGCCGAACACCGCAGCACGGGAGTTCTTCAACCAGGTTCCTGAAGAGCAGAAGGGCGGGCGATTGACCATTCTGCAGGAGAGGCAGCGGCAGATCCAGTTGCGCCGGAACCAGGCGCTGGTGGGCTCGGTCCAGGAAGTGCTGGTCGAGGGCCGCCAGCGGGCGTTGAACCAGTGGGTGGGACGCACCTCGCAAAACAAGGTGCTGAACTTCACGGTTCCAGAGGGCTCGCCTGACCGCAACCGGCTTGGCTCCTACGCCTGGGCGAAAGTGAGCAGAGCCGGTCCCAACAGCCTGATCGGGGAGCTGCTTCCCGCCGCCGAGCGCGAGGAGGCTGAACAGCTGGCGCGACGCTAACGCACAGAATCGGCAACGCCACTTCAGCGTTGCTGGAGGGGGAAGAACAATGGAAGTGGAGATGAAAATCCGCGGGCTGATGATGGATCCGGTCACCAACATGCCGATCGTGATCCTGAAGGACGTGAACGGCACCGCCATCCTACCCATCTGGGTGGGCATCTACGAGGCCAACGCCATTGCTCTGGAGATCGAGAAGGTCAGCACCCCCCGCCCGATGACCCACGACCTGATCAAAAACGTGCTATTGGGGCTGAGCGCCGGAGTGCAGAAAGTGGTGGTCAATGACCTGCGCGAGGACACCTTCTTTGCCCTCATCTGGGTGGAGCGCGACGACCAGCTCGTCTGCATTGACTCCCGACCCAGCGATGCTCTGGCGGTCGCCCTGCGCCTGGACTGTCCGATTTTCGTCGACGAGGAAGTGCTGAAGTCCTCCAAGCTCGCCAACGCGACGGAGAAGGTCAGCAACGAAGAGCTGCGAAAGTGGCTGGAGAATCTGGGCGACGAAGATACGGGCCGCTACAAGATGTAACTCAGAAGCCGGAATCCGAAATCAAGCTGAAAGCGGAAATTGGCCCATTTTTTCGGGGCCACCTCACCAGGTGCGCTCGATGCCCACCACCTTGTATCCAGCGCGCTGCTTACGGATATACACCGTTAC
>JAKZXP010000281.1:0-7161 GCA_047514915.1 Terriglobia bacterium | reverse complement strand
GTACACGATCGGCATCCTGGGCGGGACGCTCGGCGAGTTGCTGGTCCCGCTGCTGATTGCGATCTATTTCTTCTGGCATCGCCAGACCGCGGCGCTGGCCTTCGCCGCCTTCTGGTTCTTCGAGAACTTCCTGTACATCGGCACCTACATGGCCGACGCGCGCACCCAGGTGATCCCGCTGGTGGGGACG
The DNA here is from genome assembly GCA_047514915.1 of Terriglobia bacterium. GTDB lineage: Bacteria > Acidobacteriota > Terriglobia > JAJPHL01 > JAPKYU01 > CBDBKE01. Next base: position 6,971 of record JAKZXP010000281.1, on the reverse strand, counting down.
GGTGAGCACGATTGGGAATTCTTGTTCAGCCATTGGGGTGTGCTGGGGCACGACCGCACGATCGGCGGCCTGACTCGCCGCCTCGGCTGGCTCGGCATGCTCGCCACCGTTGTCTGGCTCATCTGGATGAGCCGCCGGGTGCAACGACACGCTTCCAGTTCTTAAGAAGTGACTTGGCTGTAACCAAAGCGGCGGCTCTGGTTGCTAACCTCCCGGTCTGCAAATATACTGTTCACAGAACGGGTTACTGGCCCCGGGCGAAAGAGGAAGGGATCTGGTGACAAAAGAGCTGAGATCCTATCAACGCAGCGGCCGAGACCGTCGCCGGCGATACATACCCGTATTGATCGAACGGCGCAGGGGAAGGAGGGATCGGCGCGACGAGACGGATCGCCGCAGGATAACTCTGAAGGATATCGTACTGCATTCGCTGGCAGGGGTGGATTCAGACCGTTTCGCTGATCAGTTGGTGGAGCTGAAAGTGTTTCCTTCGGTTGAAGCGGCTCAACGCGCGTTGGTCCAGATACCCTCCGTACTGGCCCGCTACGTGGGTGACGAGACCTCCTTTGAGGTCTGCTCCTCCCTGAAAGGGATCGGCGCGGATGTCGACTTGCGAAGCTCCCACGTAAGTTGCCCCCACTGCGCATTTTCCTTGCCTTGCGAGGGAGAGGCCGCTGGTTCGGGGACCGGTATTGCGTTCTCTTGCCCGTCCTGCCATGGCCTGACCATGCTCGACGCTCGGGACCGCAGCTTTCATCCATTACTGCGCTGCGGCGCCTGTCATTCGCTACTGAATCTCCCAGCCAAGGCTCGGGTAGGCAAGTACCGCTGCCGGTGCGGCCAGATTCTCAACTATAGCGGTGTGAAAGTTGACGTGGAACTGGTGGCAGATTCCGCTGTGGATCCCCCGCTTCCAGGCGCAGACCGCAAACCTAAACCTCGAGATCATCCGCCAAAACTTTGAATGCCGGCCGGAGTGGGTTTCCTGATCGTGGTCGGTTAATTTCGTCCTAACCCGCGGTGGCACCGCTGTTCCGCAGCCAGATCCAAGGCCAGATCCCCAGATCCAACGTCAGATCCAACGCTACACGACACTAACCGAGCGAAACCAGGGGAGGTTGCGAATAGGCCTGGGCGCGGCGGATGCGTTTCTCCACCGAGGGGTGGCTGTGGAAGAGGAACTCCAGCAGCGGATGGGGACGGCGCTCGCTCAAGTTCTGAGCCGCTAATTTCTCCATGCTGGAGATAAACGGATCAACGTTAACGTTAGAGATGGCGCGCAGGGCGTAATCGTCGGCCTGCCGCTCAAAATAGCGGGAGACGCCGTTCACCACCGGGAGCAGCACAAGCGGAAGAGCGGCGCCGACCAGCGCCAGCAGCGGCAAGTTGGCGAAATCGTCCAGGCCGAGGAAGCCGAACCGAGGCGTGAAGACTCGCAAAGCCGCGTCGGCCAGCCAGAATCCAGCAAAGCTGGTCGCCGCTTGGAGCGCCAGTGACTTGCCGATGTGATGATGGACGTGATGCGCCAGTTCATGCGCCAGGATGGACTCAATCTCCTCCGGCGAGTAGTTTTCCAGCAGAGTATCGGCCAGCAGGATGCGGCGCGTGTTGCCCCAGCCGGCGAGCGCGGCGTTGGCCTTGCGGCTCTTCGCGCTCAGCTTCCACTCGAAGATGCCGCGCACGCGAGTTCCGGCGCGGTCGCAGAGGCCGAGTAGCCGCTGGTTGATTTTCTTGTCCTGGAGCGGGCGGAACTTGTAAAACAGCGGGAACAGCAACACCGGGGCCAGGTTTGCCAGGGCCACCACGAACAGCAGGAAGACGGCCCAGGCGATCAGCCACCAGTGTTCAGGGAAGGAGCGAAGCAGGCGGTAGAGGACCTGTGTAGCCACGAGCGCCAGTACGACGCCCAGCGCGAAGCCTTTGGCTTGATCTTTTACCCAGGCCGCGCGGGTCTGGTTCGAAAGCCCGTAGCGGTGTTCCAGTACGTATCCGGAGTAATAGTCCAGCGGCAGTCCCAGAGCTTTGCCCAGCAGCGCCAGCAGCGCGGTGTAACACAGCAGGGCGACGCCGAAGTTGCGGGCCATTGCCCAGGCGAAGTCGCAAAGGACGGCTGACCACCCCAGCAGCAGCAGCGCTGCCAGCCAGGCCCAGCCGAGCAGGAAGTCGGCCAGCCGGAGGTAGCGCCGCGTGCGTTGGTAGCGGGAGGCGCGTACCTCCTCCTTAGGCATTCCGGACCAGTTCCTCCATCTGGCTCAGGATGGCCGCCACTGCGTCGGCGGAAGGCGCTTCGGCGTAGAGCCGCAGCAGCGGCTCGGTTCCGGAGACGCGTACCAGGACCCAGGCGTTGGGTTCCAGCAGAAACTTCTTCCCGTCCAGGTTCTCGACTCCGGTCACCGGGAAACCTGCAATGCTCGAGGGGGCCTGTGCCAGAGCCGCCACTGCTCGCTCTTTCTGCCCCGGCGACAGGTGCAGATCCAACCGGTTATAAACCTGCGGCCCGTAGCGGCGATGCAGTTCGCCCACCAGCTCACCCAGAGTTTTGCCGCGGTCGGCCATCAGCTCGGCCAGCAGGAGGGAGACCAAAATGCCGTCGCGCTCTGGCAGGTGCCCCTTGACACCGATGCCCCCGCTCTCCTCCCCGCCGATCAGGATGTCACGCTCCAGCATGAGCTCGCAGATGTGCTTGAAGCCGATGGGGGTCTCGTGCAGCTTCAAGCCGTGGCGCACCGCGATGCGGTCTACCATCTTGGTGGTGGAAAAGGTCTTGGCCACTTCGCCGCGCAACCTGCGCTGCTCCAGCAGGTATTCGAGCAGCAAGCTGAAGATGCGGTGGGAATCCACCAGCTCGCCGGTCCGGTCAATCGCCCCCACCCGGTCGGCATCGCCATCCAGGGCAAAGCCGGCGTCGAGGCCGTCTTCCACGACGGCGCGCCGCAGCTCTTCCACGTGCGGCTCGATGGGTTCCGGGTTCAGTCCGGGAAAAAGCGGGTTCCGCACGCCATGCACTTCCCGATTGGGGATGCCGTGCTGCTCGAACAGCGCGGGCAGGTAGCCGCGGGAGGCGCCATACATGGGATCCACCGCCAGCCTCAGACCGGCGCTGGCGATCTTCTTCAGGTTGGCCAGTCGTGCCACGTGTTCCAGGTAGGGCGCGCGGAAATCCGCGTGGCGGATATCTCCGCCGGGCTGTTGCGGCACCGGGACGTCGATCGCGGCTTCAATCTTGCGAACAATCTCCGGCGAAGCCGAACCTCCGTAACTCGCTTTGAATTTGACGCCGTTCCACTGCCAGGGGTTGTGGCTGGCGGTAATCATCACCGCACCGGCCGTCTGCCAGTGGCGCACGGCGTAGGACACGACCGGTGTCGGGGTGTGGTCGGCCGCCAGCCACACGCGCAGGCCGGCGCGGGCCAGCTCTTCGGCAGCCGCCTGCGCGAAGCGCTCCGAGCCAAAGCGCAAGTCGTAGCCGATGGCGACCCCGCGCTCCGGTTGCTCGTAACGCTGAATGTAGGCCGCGACCGCGCGCGCCACCCGGCGCACGTTGTCGGTAGTGAAGTCGTCGGCGATGACGCCGCGCCACCCGTCGGTGCCGAACTTGATCTCGGCTACAGCAGCTTCTTGCGCTTGTTCTTTTCCAGCCACGCCACCACCTTCGCCACGTCCTGAGCCCGATCGCGGCGCGCGATCAACAACGCGTCGTGGCAGTCTACTACCACCAAGTTTTCCACCCCGATGGCCGCAACCATCTTTTTGGGCCCCTTGCTTCCCGGCACCCCCAGCACGTCCAGGTAATTGCCCCGGGCGTCGAGCAGCCAGGCCCGGCCGCGCACCGCATTGCCGTCCTCGTCGTGCGGCAACAGCTCATAGAGGGCGTTCCAGCTCCCCACGTCATTCCAACCCATTTCGCAAGACAGGCCCACGACCCGCCCCGCAGTTCCGGCTTTTTCCAGCACTGCATAGTCCACCGAAATGTTGTCGCACCTTGGGTAGAGGCGCGCTAGCGTTGCCGGCCTGAAATCTCCGGCGATTTCGGCCAGCACCGCGGCAGTTCGCGGCAGGTATTGTTCCAACGCGTCCAGGATGGTTGCGGCAGACCACAGGAACATTCCGCTGTTCCACAAGTGCCGCCCGCTGCGCAAGAAACGCCGGGCGGTCGCCAGGTCCGGCTTCTCGCGGAAACGCTCGACGGGCTGGAGCCGGAGTCCGTTCGAGGGGCGGGCCACGAACTGGATGTAACCGTAGCCGGTTTCCGGCCAGCGCGGGCGGATGCCCAGGACCACCAGGGACCCGGCGGCAGCGGCGCGCGATGCCACCCGCAGCGCCTTATGAAACTGCACCGGGCGGACCACGACGTGGTCGGACGGAAAAACCCCGAGCAGTGCCTCCCGGCCGGCCACGCGCGAAATCAACTGGGCGGCCAAGCCGATGGCCGGGGCCGTATTGCGCTGGGCAGGCTCGGCGATCACCTGCGACGGCGGGATGGCCGGAAGCTGCCGCAGGATGACCTCGCGCAGGTGCTGATTGGTAAGGATCCAGGTGCGCCTGGGTGGGACCACCGGTTGCAGCCGCTCCAGTGTCTGCTGGATCAGGCTGCCGCGGCCCAACATGGGCAGCACCTGCTTGGCCCGATGGCGGCGGCTGAGAGGCCAGAAGCGCGTGCCCCGCCCGCCCGCCAGAATCACGGCGTGCAACCGGATGTCGGATTTCAAATTTTGGCTTGCGGATTTTTTCATACACGAAGAGAGCCGAAACCATCTTCCGCCACAGAGCCAGGTGAGGGTAAACAATCCCAAATCCGAAATCCAAAATTGTCAGAGGTCCTCAATCGCGATCCTCCTCTGCTGCTCCCCGGGCACTCCCGCTCGCTCGAGTGTGGCCCGGAATCCCTCGACGCTGGCCGGCACATAAGCCTTCAGCCAACTGGTTGGGCGGCTGGGGACCACGGCATATTTCTCCAGGGTCTCCGGCAGACACCACGCTTGCTGGCGACCGTAAGGTGCCTGAAAATCTCCCGCTGCAATCTTTCCTTCGCCGTCCAGGAAAATGAGCACCTCAATGCGGGTTGCTTCCTTTCGGCTGCAATAGGTGCGCGCTGTCGAGAGGCGCTCCAGAGCAAAGTGGCGGCAGCCGACCAGGTAGTCGTGAGTGAGCTCAGCTGAGCCCGCCAGGGCAGGCCGAATGCGCCCGGCAGCCGGATGGCGCCGCATCACCTCAAGCGCCTTTTCCAAATGAAGCTCACGGGGGCGCCCGTAATCGTAGATCCGGTAGGTGATGTCACTGAATTGTTGCACTTCACACAGCGTCAGGCCCGGCCCGATGGCATGGACGGTGCCCGCCGGCACAAAGATAAAGTCACCTGGATCGACCGAGAGCCAGTTCAGTTCTTCTTCGATGGTTCCCCCGCGCACCCGTTCCCGAATTTCCTCGCGGCCCATGTCCCGACGGAACCCCACGGCCAGTCGAGCGCCTGGCTCGACTTCCATCACGTACCAGCATTCGGTCTTGCCAGCGCTGTTCTCGTGCTGCCGCGCGTAGGCGTCGGCCGGGTGCACCTGCACGGAGAGCTTTTCGCTGGTGAAGAGGAACTTCAGCAGCAGCGGGGGCGCCGGAAACCAAATCTCGCCCAGGCGCCGCCCATCGCGGAACTGCCCCCAGACTTTTTCGTAGTAGGCGGGCGGAATGGGGAAGGGCTGCCTCTTGCGTTCCACCAACCTACCTCAGCTTGGCCTCAGCTTGGCGAAGAACTGGCGCATCCGCTCCAGACCCCGCTCCAGCTCGCGGATCGAGGTGGCATAGGAAAGCCGCAGGTGTTCGGTGGTGCCGAAGGCCTCGCCCGGCACCAATGCCACTTGTGCTTCGCGGAGAAGGCGGCCGGTCAGCTCCATGGTGGAAATACCCCCGTCAATCTTCAAGTAGGTGCCCACGTTCGGGTACACGTAGAAGGCGCCCTTCGGCATCGGGCAACGGATGCCGGGGATGTCACGCAGCCCCTGCACGACGAAATCGCGCCGCTGCCGGTATTCCGCGCACATCTGGCCCACCGAATCCTGGGGGCCCCGGAGCGCCTCGATGGCCGCCTTCTGCGCGATGGAAGTGGTGTTGGAGGTGCAGTGACTCTGCAGCTTTAACATAGCCTGAATGATCTCGGGGCGTGCCAGCGCGTAGCCCACCCGCCAGCCGGTCATGGCAAAGGTCTTCGAGAGTGAACCGACCACGATGGCCTTTTCGCGAGCGCCGGGGAATGCCCCCACCGAGAAGGGCTGGCCTTCGTAGACAAAGTGCGAGTAGCACTCGTCGGAAAGCAGCAAGACGCCGCGCGCGGCGGCCAGCTCGTAGAACTGGCGAAACTCCTCGGGCCCGATCACCGCCCCGCTGGGGTTGCTGGGGGAGTTGAGAATCAGCAGGCGTGTACGCTCCGTCAGGGCCTGCTCGACAGCTTCCAGCCGCAACCGGTAGCCGGCTTCTTCATCGGTCGGCACCAGGACCGCGCGCCCGCTCGCGTACTGGATAATGTCGCGGAAGCTGACCCAATAAGGCACCGGCAGCACCACCTCGTCGCCGGGATTGACCAGCACCGAGATGGCGTTGAAGATGGCGTGCTTGCCCCCCACGGTGACCAGCACTTCGGCCGGCGTGTATTCGGTGCCGAACTGCTGGTGGTGCCATTCGCAGATGGCCCGTTTCAGGTCGGCGACGCCGCCGGTCGGGGTGTACTTGGTAAAGCCCTCCTGGATGGCGCGGACCGCGGCCTGGCAGATATTGTCGGGGGTGATGAAATCCGGCTCGCCCGCGCCGAAATCCACTAGGTCGGCGCCCGCCGCCCGGGACCGTTCGGCCTCCGCCACCACGGCCTGCGTGGCGCTAACAGAAATTCGCGAGATACGTTCGGATAGTTGCAATAGGTCGCTCGATTCAGTCGGCGCCGGCCTCAGACCGGAACCTTGGTTTTCAGCCGCTCCACCACGATGGGC
>JAKZXP010000280.1:0-13869 GCA_047514915.1 Terriglobia bacterium | reverse complement strand
GGTCGGAAACGTATTGCGCTGCGGCCTCGGGGGCGAGGCCGAGCGGCGCGGGCAATCGTGTGCACGGGGGCGAAGCGCCGCCTGCACTCGACAGCCGACTACCCCGCGAGGTTCCGGCCACAAAGGCGGCCAAGAAGGTGGAAAGACCCTCCCCACGTGCGGCATCGGGAGATTGACGCTCGCCCTGCGCGGGTGGCAGTCGTCAGGGATTGCCCGGTCCGGCCTCGTCGAACACCTGCTTGGCCACCTGAACCGCATTGGCCGCTGTGGGCCACCCTCCGTAGAAAGCCATGTGGGTGATGACCTCACCGATCTCTTCTTTCGTGACCCCGTTTGCCAGAGCCCGCCGGACATGGCTGCGCAGTTGGTCGGTACGGTAAAGGGCCGTTAGCGCCGCCACGGTGATCAGGCTGCGCTCGCGCTTGGACAGGCCCGGACGTTCCCAAATGTCGCCGAAAAGTACCTGGGTGCTCAGCTCCGCCAGGCGTGGAGCAATCTCCTGCATCGCGGTTCGACCTTGACTCATACTTTGTCTCCTCGATCTGAGTCTAACTCGCACTCCCCGCAAGCAGTTTGTTGTTCGTGTGAGGACCTGAAGCACCCTGGTGTGGACTGGACCCTTGGAGAAGCGCTAAGTCTTTGGCGGTCTTGGGGGCACCAATCGGCCGAGCCAACGGGATTTAACCTACGTGAAAGTGACTTCCACCAAGCGAGGTAGCGCTATTTCTTGCTCTGGTGGGTCACAGCGACGGTCGTGCCCTCGTCGGTGACGGTAACCACGATGGTGGCGGTTCGCCTCCTGGAGTCATCGGCGCCGTGCAGGCTGATGAGTTTGACCTCGCCACCCTGGTTCATGACGTTCTTGGTTGTCTTCATCCCGGCTTGCTTGAGCTGCTGCTCGTAGAACGCAGCGACCTGCTCGGCGGAGTCGCCGGTCTTGAACCCTGCCGTTCCACCCTCGCCCTCCGGACCTTGCATGGTCGCACCACCCGTCGCCTCAGCGCCCGGATAGGCGGCCAACCAAGCTGGAAGCTTGCCGGCGCCGGCGCCGAAAACCATGGAGCCCTCAGAGGAGTCTACACGAAGCGACCCGGAGGAGCCCTCGCCCTGCCCTTGGATCTCGACTTTCTCGCCACCTTTTCCTTCGAAGACAATCCTGCCCTTCTCAACGTCTTCGAAGTTCATCGTCACGGTCTCGCCGCTTTTCTTATCCAGCAAGGTGACGGTGCCGCTGTCCTCGTCGGTAGAAACCACTTCCACGTCAGGGTTCATTGCGGCGATCATCTTGGCCGCCGCCAGCCCCGGGTTCTTCTCTATCAGCTCCGGATCGATGCCAGCCTGCTTGACCTTATGAACAACGAACAACCCGCCGCCAATGACAGCGATGCTGGTAAGCACGAAAAATGCCGCCACCACCACCAGGATCCAGAACAGAGGTCCCTTTTTCTTTTGCGGCGCCCCCGGGCCGGGCGTGGTAGCCATGGGAGTCGCCGCCGGGGGCGAGCTGCCCGCCGTGGCGGTCGACCCCGTGCGCGTCCCGCACTTGGCACAGAAGTTTCCTTCCATCGGCGAACCACAGTTTGAGCAGAATGGCATGTCTCGCTCCTTTGAGGGCTTAAGCCAGGATTTCCGTTTTCGGCTTCTGGTGGCTGCAAGTATACATCCGACCAGTCACGTCTTGGACGAACTCGGCCATTGGGTGAGCTGAACATAGGCCAACTCCCCCGGCAGCGGGATGATCTTCTAGCGTTCGATTTCTTCCAGGACAGCGGTGATGGTGCCCACCCACAAGCGGGCCCGTATCTGAACTGGGAGGCGTTGGGGATCGTCGCTGAACCAGATGTGCAAGCGGCCTCTTCCTTGGAACAAGTATCCACCCACAATTGTGGGTTCGACCCGGATGGCGGGAAAGTCCCCCGCGCCGGTCCTCACTTCTTCTTCGGCCTGTACTTCCACCTGGATGGGCAGGGTCTTAGACCCATCGTTGACGGGCACCTGGAAGGTCCGGCCGACCTCCAGCGGCAGCGAACGCACGTAGAACAGTGCGGAGACTAGGTCGTAAGCACATTTGGGGATGGAGTTCTCGGCCTGACGAACCAGGCGGCCGTGGTTCGCGTCGGTTTCCTCCAGCACTGCCATCTGGCGTTCCTTTTGGAAGTCAATGCGGATGGAGCGGTGCCGGCGGCCTTCGTGCAGGGTCTTGAGTAGGAATTGAGAACACATCGTCCCGTTATCAAAGCGGGAAATCAGCGTATCGTTGACCGGGAACAACTTGGAGACAAAGCCATTGGAGGCGGCTTTGACCGTGGCCTGCCAGTAAGGCAGCCCGTCGGCTGGGCTATGGCGCTCAACCTGGATGCGACCTTCCCCAGCGGGGGACAACCGCCACGAAATACGGTATCGCAGGACCTCCCCCGAAGGGAACGGAGGAACAGCGTCGGAGGTAAGGCCGGAGGCCTGAGGCCAGGCCGCAAGCGCTCCCAGCAGCGCTGCTGCTACCGTCGATCCAACGAATTTCGCCCAGTTGCCGTGGGTCATCGAGTACGCCTTTGCCACAAGTTCCGCGGCTGCACTTGGCGGCACAGCGGAATTAGCCAGTCACGCGACTAGAGCAGGGTGCTGAAAAACTGTTTCCGGGGACCCAGGAAGGCTTCCACAGGCTGAAGCCTGTGCCACTTTTTAACAACTTGCAGTCCCTGTGTGGCACAGACTTCAGTCTGTGCAAGAGTTTTTCAGCAGCCTGATAGGGCAGCTTCCAAAGCAGCAACGCAATGCCAAGCAGATAGCCCAGCAACGCATTGTACTCCTGGTTCTTCGAATACAAGGCCCAACGAAAGCCGCCTGAGGCGAACCCTTCAAGCCGGACAGGCCCCCTGGGCCAGAATTGCGGCACGGCCGCTGCGTACTCGCGGAACTCGGGAAACAGCTTGGCCAAATGCGCTTCTTCTTCGCTCACTACTGGCAGGTACAGCACCACCAGGAACAATCCCAACAACAGACCCAACCACCAGACTCCTCCGGCCAGCGTGAACCCCAGCGCCACCAGAGCCGATCCCAAGTAGAGGGGGTTGCGCGAGTAGGCATAGGGTCCCGAAGTTGCCAGCCGAAGATTCTTCTCCAGGTGCCCGGCAGCGTAAGCGCGCAGAGCGATCCCCGCCAGCGCCACTGCTGCGCCTAGAGCCAGCAGTCTTGGACTGGGCTGCGCGAAGAACGCATAGACGGCCACCAGCAGGAATCCGCCGGGGACACGGATACGGGCAGCCAATTCGGCGTAACGCTTCCAACTCATACATCAGGCTCAGCGGGCTCATCGGGCCTGCAGCAGCTCGTGGGCGGCACGAAACACCTGCTCGACCGTGACACTGCGAATGGCTTGCCGGTCGGCGGCCCGCGAGTAGGTGGTCGACGCGTCCTCGGCCCGGACCACGCGGCTGGCTGTAGAAAAGGGGCCGTTGCGCGCCGGGTCAGTGGGGCCGAAGATCGCCACCACTGGTGTGCCGCAGGCAGCGGCCAGATGCAACGGACCGGTGTCGCCCGCCACCAGCAGCACCGCCTCGCGCACCAAAGCCATCAATTCGCCCAGCGAAGGGCGCAGCAGCAGGGGTCGGGCATCGGCGGCCAATGTCGCCACTCGTTCGGCGATCGGCTCGTCACCGGGGCCACAATGAATCACTACCCGCAAGCCCAGCTCCCGGCTGAGGCGTAACAGCAGGGCCCCATAAGCTTCTTCTGGCCAGCGCTTGGCGGCCCAACCGGCCGAGGGGCTCACGATCGCGTAGCGCTCCACGTGGGCTAGGCTGGGCAGGTCGGCTAGGCTGGGTAGGTCCGTCGTCGCCGCTCGCATGCGCGCCGCGTCTTCCGGGGCGGGCGTGCAGCAAAACTCCACCACCGGTTCATTGGCCCCCACCGCAGCTACCAGCGCCAAGTTCCGCTCCACCACGTGGGCAGCACGCCCGTCTGCCGGGGGACCCGCCTGCGCTGTGTAAAACAGGGCGGCGGCTCGTTCGCGCAATTCGGCACGGGCGAACCCCACCACCGACGCCGCGCCGCTCAGGCGCCCCGCCACGGCCGACTTGACAAGGCCCTGAAAGTCCAGCGCGCAATCGTAGCCCCGGCGGCGAAGCCGGCTGACGCTCCCCAGCAAGGCGCGCCAAGTGCCGGCTGCGGCCAGTCGTCGGCGCCAGGTGCGTGTCTCCACCCGGTGCAGTTGGGCCAGATACGGATTGCGCTCCAGCAGCGGCGCCCAGTGCCCTTCCACCACCCAATCAATCTCCGCCTCGGGGAAGCCGCGCTTCAGTGTGGCCACTGCCGGCAGCGTGTGAATGATGTCGCCCATCGAGCCCAGGCGCACAATCAAGATCCTTTGCATCGAACCAAGCCAGGTGTCAGGTTCCAGGTTTCAGGTGCCAGCGCCACAGTTAGCCTCCACCTGCCTACTGCCTACCGCCTACTGCGTACTGTCTTGCGCCTCCACGATGCGGCTGATCAGGTCGCGGGTCGAGTGGTGCTTGGCGTCGCCGACGATGGCGATCTCGCCGCCCAGAGCGCGCATCGTCTCCCGCTCGGGCACGGTCTCGGAAGTGTAGTCGGTGCCCTTGGCGTGGACCTGCGGGCGCAGTTCCCTCAGCAGCGCGGTCACGTCTGGCTCGTCGAAGATGACGACCCAGTCCACCGCCGACAGAGCGGCCACCATGCGGGCGCGCGCTTGCTGGTCCATCAGCGGGCGCCCGTCGCCCTTCAGGGCGCGCACGCTTCGGTCCGAGTTAATGACCACTACCAGCAGGTCGCCGCAGGCTCGCGCTCCTTCCAGGTAGCGCACATGGCCCGCGTGCAACAGGTCAAAGCAGCCGTTGGCCAGCACCAGGCGGCGCCCGTCGCACCGCGCCTGGTCCGCAAGCTCGCGCGCTCGCACGCGGTCCACGATCTTGTTTGCCGTGTTCACATCTCCCTGCCTGTCGCCGGGCCGAGCGCGTCCCGGCTCGTGACTGCCTCTCGCAGTTCCTCCAGGGTTACGGTGGCCGTGCCGCGCTTCATGACCACAATGCCGCCCGCAAAGTTGGCCAGCCGCGCCGCTTGCTCAAAGCTAGCGCCGGCGGCCAGGGCCAGGGTGAAGGTGGCAATCACCGTGTCGCCGGCCCCGGTGACGTCCGCAATCTCGTCGGAGCCCCAGACGGGGATGTACACCGGGCGGCGGCGCGGCTCAAACAGCACCATTCCGTGCCGCCCGCGGGTGACCAGCAGGGCCGCGAGCCGCATCCGGCGCAGCGCGCTTCGCGCCGTCTGCTCCAGCTTCCGCGTGTCGGCGCCGATGCGCGCGTGAAACGCCTCCTCCAGTTCCGGCTCATTCGGCGTGGCCGCGGTGGCTCCGGCGTACTTCAGGAGGTCGAAGCGCGAATCAATCGTCACCAGACGACCGTTGAGGGCCGCACCCAGCGCACCGGCCAGTTCCGGAGAGGCGGCGCCGTAGCCGTAGTCGGAAACCAGAGCGGCGTCGGCCCGGCGCGCCAGGCGCAGGGCACGCCGCTGGACCTCCGCCCGCCGGGCTGGGGAAGCCGGCTGCGCGGGCTCGCGGTCAATTCTCACTACCTGCTGGCGGCTGCCGTGGACCGTGCCCGCTAGGATGCGGCTCTTGGTGGTGGTGGTAAATCCGCGCGCCACTACGATGCCGCTTGTTTCCACCCCGCGCCGGCGAAAGCATTCCAGCAGCGCCCCCCCGGCCGCATCGTCGCCAACCACCCCCACGGGTATGACCTGGGCACCGAGGTCGGCCAGGTTATACGCTGCGTTGGCGCCGCCACCAGGCAGAATCTGGGTCTGCCGGTGCTTCAGAATGAGCACTGCGGCTTCCCGCGAAACCCGGGAAATCTCGCCCAGCACGAACTCGTCGGCCACCAGATCGCCAACCACCAGCAGCGTCTGTGCGGGGAAGCGCTCGAGAATCCCCAGATACTTACTTGGCTTTTCCTTGCTCAACGGTTCGTTGCTCCTTTTGAACCCGGACAAGGCAAGGGTGAATTAGGCATGGCCTCGACGAAGACTGGGTTCTTCCAGCATCTGTTGCGCAGCGGCCAGCACCTCCTCGGTCTCCACGGCGACCATGCAGCGGTGGTCAATGGGACAATCGCGCAGCTTGCAGGGGCTGCACGGCACCGGCTTCTTGATGATCCGGACACAAGGGCCGAGCGGGGCGGTGGCCACTTCGTCCGTGGCTCCGAAGATCGCCAGCACCGGAACGCCTGCTGCTGCGGCCAGATGCATGGTGCCGGTGTCGTTGGTCAGAAACAGATCGCAGCCCGCCACCAGCTCGAGAAACTCGCTCAGGCTGGTGCGGCCAGCGGTGGAAACTGCCGCCGGGCCAACGCTGGCGGCCACCTCCTCAGCCAGCCTGCGTTCCGAGGCAGCGCCGAACAGGACCACGGCCGCGCCTTGCGCGGCCAGCGCCCGTCCCACCGCGGCGAACCGCGACGGGAACCAGCGCTTCGCTGTGCCGAACGCAGCTCCCGGATTGATCCCGATCACTGGGCCGCGAAAGGCGTCAGGCAGACCAAAGTTCGCCAGCCTGTCACGGCCAATTTCCCGCGAGCACGGCCGGGCCAGCCGGATCTGGGAGACCTGCGGCAGTTCCGGCAGCACGCCCAACCGCCGCAGCAACTCCAGGTAGTAGTAGCACTCGTGCGGAGGAATCTCGTCCTGGCGCGGGACCGGGACCGCGTGGGTCAGCAGCCAGGAGCGGCCGTCACGGGCGTAGCCGCAGCGGACCGGAACCTGCGCCCAGCGGGCCAGCAGAGCGGCCTCGAAAGCGTTTTGGAACAGCACCGCCGCCTCGAAGCGCTCCGCGCGCAGCGCGACGGCGGTCTGGCGCCAGCCCATGCTTCCATTGCTGGGATACAGCAGCAGGCGGTCGGCGACAGCTTCTCGCTCGAACACGGTGCTGACCCAGGGCCGGACTAGCAGGGTGATGTGGGCCGCCGGCAACGCTCGGCGCAGCTCGCGCAGTGCCGGCAGAGTCATCACCGCATCGCCCACCCAGTTGGTGGCCCGCACCAGGATTCTCCGCGCTTCGACCAACCGGTTCATTTACGCACCAACCCCGCGACGCGATTTACCAGTTGGGCCCCCTGTTCCACCTCCAGCTCCATTCCCACGACCCGCAGTGGCAGCTCCAGCCCGTTTCGGCAAGAGTCGGGCAGGTTGGCGGCGTCCTTCTCGGTGGTGAGGAGCGCTTCGGCGCCCACCCGGCGGGCGCGTTGCTCGAGTCGCCGCAGGTCGCGCGCCGTGTAGCGATGGTGGTCGCGAAACGGCTGCGTGCCCACGACCTGAAACCCCGCCAGGCAAAGGTCGGCGAAGAAGGCCCTCGGATTGCCCACACCCGCAAATGCCAGGGCAGGCTGCGAGGACGCCAGCGCAAGCTGTGAGGAAGCAGGTGCCGGGCCTGGAACCGAAGGCTCGGCTGCACCGACGTCGGCTGTCAGGCGCGTGCGCGCCCGGTAAATCTCGGCTTGCGGCGCCACGCCTCTCAGGCGCGCTTCCAGCTGCCCCCTTGCCGTCCAATCCTGCACCCGCGTTAACACGATAACTCCAGCGCGCCTCAAGGCCGAAGGTGACTCTCGCAGCCGCCCAGCCGGCAGCAGGTCATCCTCCCACGGTGGGCGGGTGCTGTCCACCAGCACAATGTCCAGGTCCCGGCCCAGTGCCAGATGTTGAAACCCGTCATCGAGCAGGTGCAGGTCCACTGCGCCCTTGGCTTCCAGTGCTCGCCCGGCCCGGAGGCGGTTCCCGTCAACGCCAACAGGTGCCAGCCCATGCCGCAGCATTACCTGTACTTCGTCGCCCGCGCTCCCAGCGTCCGGCGTCCATGCTGCACCGTGGGCCGCGCGGGTGAACAGTAGCGTTTCCTCTCCGGCCGGACGCCGATAGCCGCGCGTCAGCACCGCAGGTCTCAGACCGCGCTCCACCAGCGCGGAGAAGAGCCAGATGACGAACGGCGTCTTCCCTGCTCCGCCTACTGAGAGGTTGCCGACGCTGACTACCGGGCGGTCCAGCCGTTGCTGCCGCCAAGTGCCCGAAGCGTACAGGCGGACGCGTGTGCGCGCTGCGAGCGACCACAGGCGTGCCGCCGGCCACAGCAGCACGCTCATAAGGTCCGCCCCGCGGCCACCTCAGCCGGTGCTGGCAGCAGCGCGGCCACGGCCTCGAGCACTCGTTCGGTGGCGCCGCGATTAGCTTCCAGCAACCGGCGGCCGGCCTGCCCCATCGCCGCCGCGGCAACGGGATCGTCGAAAAGCTGCTCGATCGCGGGGAACAGTTCGGCGCCCGATGCAACCTGCCGCAACGCGCCTGCCGCGCGAAATGCGTGCGTAATATCCCGGAAATTCTGCATGTATGGGCCCACCACAACAGGACGGGCAAACTGCGCAGCTTCCAGGATGTTCTGCCCGCCGTGCGGCACCAAACTGCCGCCCACAAACGCCACGGTGGCGTACCGATAGGCGGCGCCCAACTCGCCCACGCTGTCCAAGAGCAGCACGGCGGCCTCCGGGTCGATGTCTGCGGCTGGCTCCGCGGCTGGCTCCACGTCCGGCTCTGCGGCCGGCGCCGAGATGAGCCGCGAGCGGCGTGCCAGGCGGAAGCCGCGGGCCGCGATCAGCTCCGCCACTTCCTCGAACCGCTCCGGGCGCCGCGGGGCCACCAGGAGGCGCAACGCGGGCCGCTGCTCGCGAAGGCGCTGGAACACCGCCAGCACGATTTCCTCTTCGCCGGCGGCGGTGCTACCGGCTACCAGTGCCCCCGGCGCAGTCCAGCGGCTGAGCTGCTGGTCCAGCCAATGCGGCAGGGGAGCAGCAGCTTCCCGATCAAATTTCAAGTTCCCGGCAACCCGGACACGCGAGGGATCCGCACCCAACTGCCGCAGGCGTTCGGCATCCACCTCCGACTGCGCCAGCAGCAGCGTCGCTTGGTTCAATACGTTCTGGACAAAGAGGCGGAAGAGCCTGTATCCAGGAAATGAGTGATCGGAGATGCGCGCATTCACCACAACCACTCGAGCTCCGCCCCGGCAGGCCTCCCGGAACAGATTCGGCCAGAACTCCGTTTCCGCTACCAAGAGCAACGCCGGCTGCACGCGCCGCAGCACCCGCCGCACGGAAAAGCGGAAATCGAAGGGGCAGTAGAAAATGCCATCGGCTTCAAGCGCCCCAGTTTCCCGTCGCTGCTGCGCCGTGCGAAACCCCGTTTCAGTGGTGGTGGAAACCAGCAGGGGCCGCTGCGGGAAGCGCCGCCTGAGCCCGGCCAGCAGGCTCTGGCAGGCCAGCACTTCTCCCACGGAAACCGCATGGAGCCACAGCGCGTCTCCTGAGGTGCGGGCCGTCTCCGGCACCCAGCCCAGTCGCGCGCGGAGGCTGCCCAGATACTTTCCGTGGCGCAGGCCCTGCACCAGGAAGTAAGGGAACATCACCAGGGCAGCCAGGGCCAGCAGGAAACTGTAGAGCAGGTACATCTGTTCCGGGCGAAGGGCAAAACGTAAACTGGCGAAAATGGTTGTTCTACCGGTCCGGTCCTCATTATATCTCGCCGAGCAAATCTATCTTGCTGAACTAACGCCCCGTTCCCATAATTGGTTGATGACTCGACACCGGGGGCCCAGGCTGCGGCTCAGGCTGCGGACATGGCTGAGGATTCGCGGTTGGGTTGCTTTGCTGGGAGTGGCGCTGTGGGCCTGTGGCGCTGTGGCCGGCGAGAAGGAGCGCCTGGCGTTCCGTGCCAAGCCGGCGGAGGCCTATCCGGCACGCGACGCGCACGAGGGGTTAATCGCGGCCGCCGAACCGTTCGAGACCCGCCAGAAAGCCAAACCGGTTTTCGGAAAGCACAATCTGGCGAAAGCGGGCATCCTGCCGGTGCTGGTGGTGATTGCCAACACGACGGACAAGACGGTGCGCCTGGATGACCTTTCGGTGCAATTGCTGACGCGGGACCGCCAGAAGATCGAGCCCACCCCGGCGGGGGTTGTGGTTCAACGGCTGACGGGGAAAGGGAAACAGCCGCGCCGAACGGTGCCCTACCCACTGCCTCGCTTGCCCGGCGGGTCACGGGCAAAGGTAGTCATGGAAGTGCTGGTTCACGAGTTCAACATGCGCCTGCTGCCTCCGGAGTCCACGGCCAGCGGCTTCTTCTACTTCGAGATCGGGAGTGGTCGGGACTGGCTGTCCGGTTCCAAGCTCTACCTCACCCGGCTTGTCTGGGCCCACAACTCACAACCGCTGATGTATTTTGAAGTCAGCTTGGACGACGCCCTTCGCGGCCGACCGACCTCCAGCTCTGGCCGCAAGCCGTAACAATGCGCTGATTGCTCTTGAACCCTGTTGGCTGCAAAGCAGGCGCTGGCCTGATGGCAGCGCTGGAGCCACCGATTTTCTTTGGTTGACAAGGTGCGGGGTGGGTGCTATAAACCCGCCGCAATCTGCTTTACCGCTGTAACAACCAGGAGGATGTCTTCATGAATAAGGGAGACTTGATTGAGCGGGTTTCGAACGATGCTGGCATCAGCAAGGCGCAGGCCAACCGCGCCCTGGACGCGCTGACAGAAGGCGTGACCAGCGCTCTCAAGAAGGGAGGCCGGGTAACCCTGGTCGGGTTTGGCACCTTTTCCACTTCTCACCGCAAGGCGCGCACCGGACGCAATCCACAGAACGGACGGCCACTGAAAATCGCCGCCCGGCGCGTGGCCAAGTTCGCGCCCGGCGCCGAACTGAAAGCCGCAGTCAACAGGAGCAGGAAGTAGCTTCCCACCGTTGGGTCGCGGAAGGACGCGCAGAGTCATGCTCTGAGGGGTCGTGCCGCGACCTCTCGCTGGAGAAAATCCCCCATTCCCCTCCCTGGCCGCGAGCCATTGGAACAGCGGGTCACCATCGCCGTTCCCGGCGCGGTTCCCGGGGCCGAGCGCGTCTCGGCGGCCTTGGCCGGAGAGCCCGCCTCATGCACCGTCGTCATGCTTGCCCACGGCGCGGGCAGCGGTATGGATTCCGAGTTCATGCGGGTGTTCCACGCCGGCCTAGCTGAGCGCGGCTGCTTGGCGGTGCGCTTCAATTTCCCTTACAAGGAAGCAAAACGGAAACTGCCAGACCGGCGGCCACTGTTGGAAACCTGCTATCGTGCCGCGGCCGACTTCGCGCGCGGGCAATCGAAGCTGCCTGCCCCTCGACAGCCGAAAATTGTGCTAGGCGGCAAGTCCATGGGCGGGCGCATCGCCTCCCATCTGGTCGCCGCCGGCTACCCCGCCCACGCGCTGGTGTTTCTGGGTTATCCGCTCCACCCGCCCGGCAAGCCGCAGAAGATCCGGGACCAGCACCTGTACTCCATTCGCTGCCCGATGCTATTCCTGTCCGGGACCCGAGATGCCTTTGCCCGAAGGGATTTGTTGGTCCCGGTCGTCGAACGGCTCGCCGGCAGTGGACCCGGACGCCGTGCCACGCTGGTCTGGGCCGTGCCACGCTGGTCTGGATTGAGGACGGCGACCACTCCTTCCGCGTCCGCGGCCGGCAGCAGACACAGGTCTACACCGAAGCGCTGGACACCATCGTTGGCTGGCTGACGCAGGTATTGAAACCTGAGAGCTGAGACCTGAGAAGTGGGACCGACTACTTGGCGCCTTTGAAAGCCTTCGCCAGTACCCCGGCCACGGAAATCACAGTGGTGAGGTCTTTGATGGTGAAATCAGGACCCGATGCGGGCGCGGTCTTGCCCTTGCGACAGACCTGGACCACCCCGACCGCCTTGCCATCCACCACCAGCGGCGCGCTCATAATCTTCTGAATGGGGCTGCCCTTAGTCTCGGCGCTCAGCGCGATGGCCTCAAAAATCGTCGGGTGTTTTTGGGCGGGAAAATTGTTGATCATTTCCGGCCGCTTCTCGCGCACGGTCCGCACCGCCAGCGAGGAGCTGCTGGTCATCGGGATGCTGCCGACTTTTTGCAGCTTTAACGGATAAAGAAAGGAAAGCACGGCCCCGCTGTGGGTCAGGTGCAGGACGGCCACTTCGTCCAATTTCACAAGGAAGGCCTTGGCGAGTTCGGCGACAATTTTTTCCAGAACCTGCCCGGACAGACCCCCTCCCGACTTGGCGGCTTCATCAACCAGTCTGGACAATCCTGCAGTCAGTGCGGCACCCATAATGTCCTCCCGGGGAGCGCCCCATTTTATAGCGGAAAGAAGTTACCAAACAAGGCGTAACTGATCATCCGCAACCGTGCCCTTCCGGCCCTCCATGCTGGCCGGCTGTCCATTCACGGACGGGGCAGGTGGAGTCACCCGGCACGAGGCCTGGTGCGCGCCAAGAGTTGCCGGGTAGGCTCCTGCCTGCATTGGGCGCAAAGGGCTGGTGGTAGGCCCCGGGGGGCTCATCGGGTGTTGACCTCAGTCGAAAACAACGGTCTTGTTCCCGTAAGTCAACACTCGATGAGCCAGATGCAGGCGCACTGAGCGGGCCAGAACCACTCGCTCCAGATCCTTCCCCTTGCGAATCAGATCCTGGACTGAGTCACGGTGGCTCACGCGCACGACTTCCTGTTCAATGATCGGACCTTCATCCAGATCCATTGTTACGTAGTGAGAGGTGGCTCCGATCAGCTTCACGCCACGTTGGAAAGCCTGGTGGTAGGCTTGGCCCCTCGCAAAGGCCGGAAGAAAGGAATGGTGGATATTGATGATCCGGTTGGGAAAGGCGGCGACGAAATCGCCGCTCAGAATCTGCATATAGCGGGCCAGCACGATCAGGTCAATGCCTCTGGCCCGCAGCTCGCCTATCTCCCTGGCCTCCTGCTCCTTCTTGCTGGCCGCGGTAATGGGGAAGTGGAGGAACGGGATTCCGAACTCCTGCGCCACCGCATTGGCCTCCAAATGATTGCTGAGGACCATTGCGATCTCGGCCTGGAACTCGCCGGCCCGGTGCCGGAGCAGTAGATCCTGGAGGCAATGCAGCCTCCTGGAGGTGAAGATCGCCAGTTTCGGAGCGTCATCGCTGAAGTGGACCTCGAACTGTATCTGCTGCTCTTGGGCCAGCGGCTGAAAACGCGCGGCGATTTGCGCGCGTGGGATCTCGAACCCCTCCAGATCCCATTCCATCCGCGCCAGAAACACCCCGGTCTCGAGATCCGTATGCTGGTCGGCGTCCAGAATGTTACCGCCGTGGCGAAAGATAAACCCGGAGATCTTGGCCACGAGCCCCTTCTGGTCGGCGCAGCAGACTAACAACGTTGCGGTCTTGCGCATGAGGCCGATTCGACAGATGCTTCCTCAGGTCGTCTCGCGACGAAACGATGTGCTCGGTCATGGCCCGCCGCGCTTCCTCGGGGTCACCTTTCTTGAGGGCTCGCAAGATTTTCTTGTGCTCGGCGAGGGAAACAGCGGCTCGCCGAGTCGAGTCGCTGGCCGGGGAAGACGCCAGGGTCTCCCGGATAAAGGCCTGCAGATAGCCCCGGATGGTGGTCAGCAGGTTGTGTAGGATCGAGTTCTGCGTCGCCCGGGCGATGCCCAGGTGGAACCGCAGGTCACTTTCCAGGTATTTCTCTGGATCGGCCAGCGATTCCTCCATGCCCTCAAGGGCCACTTCGATGTCGCGCAGGTCTTTCTTCGTTGCCTTCTGGGCAGCCAGATCGGCCGTTTGCGACTCCAGCATCAACCGGGTTTCCACCAGGTCCTCGACTACCTTGCGGTCCAGCAGCAGGCCCCACTGAAAGACCCGCTCCAGATAGCGGCCCGGGTTAAGGCAAACGAAGGTTCCTTCGCCCGGGTGCGATTCCAGGATCCCCATCACCGAGAGCGACCGCAGTGCCTCCCGAACCGACGTCCGGCCCACGCAGAACTGCCGGCACAGCTC
>JAKZXP010000279.1:0-2756 GCA_047514915.1 Terriglobia bacterium | reverse complement strand
TTCTGGTCATGATCCACTTGGTTGTGCTGTTCAACACCTACGAAGGCGCCAGCAACCGGGCCCTTTCGATCGGCGTGGGCGGCGGAATGGGGATGATCATGCTGTTTAATGTGTGGGGCATTATCTGGCCGGCGCAGAAGCGCATCATCGCCTGGACCCAGGAAAACGCGGAGAAGGGTACGGCTGTTCCCCCGGAGGCGGCCACATTGGCGCGGCGCGTGTTTCTGGTCTCGCGCGCCAGTGCCTGGCTCTCGATCCCCATGCTGTTCTTCATGGCCGCCGCCAGCCACTATCCGGTTTTCGTCGGCGGCTAAAGGCGCACGCAACAATGACGGACCCGAAACGGGTGCTGCTGGTAGGGCTGGTGGCGTGGGTCGTCGCGGCCCCCTGCGACGTTTCCCTGCTGATCGAACCCAAGGAACTCAAGCAATCCCTGGACCGGGTTCGCGTGGTCGATCTACGACCGGCCGAAGCCTTCCAGCGGGGCCACATTCCCGGCGCGGTCCACTGCCTCGTGCGCAGGCTGGACCAGCAGGAGGCCAACCGCGGCGGCTTGCCCCTGCCCTTGGAGCAGGCCCGGGCGCTGTTTCGCGAATTGGGTATTGACGCCGATCGAATGGTAGTCGCCTACGACAACCATGGCGGTCGCTTCGCCGCACGCTTCTTCTATTTCGCGGAATTTTTTGGCCACTCGAACGTGCGGGTACTCAACGGCGGCTGGGCGGGGTGGCAGCAAGCAGGCCGGACAGTGGAAACCGAAGTGCGCCTCGTGTCGGCAGGCAGCTTCCAGCCGCGGGCCAACCAAAACCGCATCGCCACCGCCGAGTGGATCCGCCAGCGACTGGAGCTGGAAAAACCCCCGCTGGTGCTCGATGCGCGCTCGCCCGAGGAATACGCTGGCGACATGGCGCCTGCAGGGATGCGCGGGGGCCACATCCCCGGCGCGGTGAATTTGGACTGGCGCGAGACCATCACCGAGAACGGCCGCTTCAAGACTCCCGAGGAGCTGCGCCGCCTGCTGCAGGAGCACGGCCTGGACTTCGACCGGGAGGTGGCCACCTACTGCAACAGCGGCACGCGCTCCTCCCAGCTTTACTTCGTCCTCCGCCTGCTGGGCCATCCGAAGGTGCGCAACTACGACGGCTCCTGGCTGGACTGGGGCTCCCGCCCCGAGTTCCCCGTGGAACAGTAGCACCTCCCCCTTGCCGCTCTGGCTTGGTCCCTGCGCCGCTAGGCCAGGGCGAATGGCCGAATCGGCGAGCCCGTTCCGCCCACGATTTTCAGCGGCGAGGCAATAAAAAGAAACTCATGGATGCCCGCCGAGTGCAGCGGCTCCAGGTTCAGCGCCTCTATGATGTGGATCCCATTTTCCACCAGCAGGTGCACATGGACCGGGAAGTTGCCGGGGGTGACTTCGAAGGCCAGGGTGTCGGAGCCGGCGGCAAAAATGCCGCCGCCGCTGAGCCAGCGGGCACCGCTCAAGTCCACGCCCGGAGCGCCTCCGTGACCGACAAATTCCCTCGGCCGGTCCCAGAGCCTGCCCCACCCGGTGCGGATCAACACCACATCCCCGGCCTCGACGGCCACCCCAGCCCGCGTTGCTGCCTCCTCAAGGTGGGCGGCAGTGATGGCGTAGGCAGGTGGCAGAATACCCTTCGCCTCTGTCGCGGCTTTGTTTGACGCAGCATCTGCGTTTGACGCAGCGGCTTCGTTTGACGCGGCATCTGGCGTCGCTGCGTCCAGCAGCACACCGCGCCTCACGATGGGTACAACCTGATCAATGCTACCCACCGCCAGGCCGCGTTCGACCGTTTGGTTCGGCTCAACCTCCGCCCCGCCAAACAGGCGCCCATTCCGCGAGAAATGGCAGAGCGCGTCGATGTGCGTTCCCACGTGGCCCCCCAGGGTAATGACCTCAGACGCCGAACTGACACCGCCCTCCAGGACGATGTCCCCGTGCCCCTTGGCTAAGCTGAACAAGAAGGGCGGGTGCGTCGGCCAATGCGGCATGCCGATTTTCCACGGCTGCGACAGGTCAATGATGCGCACCTTGCTTCCGGCAACTGCCTGGGCAACTCGGCGGATGAGATCCCGTTCTGGATTCATGCTCATACTCCTGTCCCGGGTTTTGTCTTCTGTTGTCTGATGGTTATATGCCAGAACGGCCCGAAGGGGAAACCGTTTGCGCGGGACCCCGAGTCCTTCTGGGCGTCCTTAGGGGAGACGTTAGGCGTTGTCGCCGCAGGCACTTTATCCCATTCTCCCGATTCCCACTTCAATATGTTGAGTGTAGAATTGCCCCAGTGGGGATGGATTTCTTATTCACTCGGGGCGTGGGCGTAGCAGCCTTGGTGTGCCGCCTTCTAACTGTTGTCGTCTTGTTCGCAGGCGTGATCAACGCCCAGACTCCCATCAGCGTTCGTGAGTTGGTCCGCGGCTTTCACTCGCGCTATAAGAATGAGCAGGTTACGGTCCAGGGCTGGGTCTCGGCAGAAAAACGGGTTTCCTCGACTAGCTTCAAGGCGTATTACCTGAAGGACAGGTACGGTTCGACCATTGTTGTCCGCACCGTCAACAAGGTACCCCAGATTAATTCCGAGCTGCTGGTCACCGGTGTGGCGCTGGTGGATGCCGATTCCAAGAGATTTTTCATAAGTGAAACGAAACGGA
The DNA here is from genome assembly GCA_047514915.1 of Terriglobia bacterium. Classification (GTDB taxonomy): domain Bacteria; phylum Acidobacteriota; class Terriglobia; order JAJPHL01; family JAPKYU01; genus CBDBKE01. The sequence continues at coordinate 86 of JAKZXP010000279.1, read as the reverse complement.
AGCAGGTCGGCTCAGCCCCGGGGGAGCCAGAGGGAGCAGCTCGGCAGCCGCTGGAGCTGCCATCAACAGAGAACCTGATCCTCATC
>JAKZXP010000278.1:0-14515 GCA_047514915.1 Terriglobia bacterium | reverse complement strand
GAATTAGGACTATAACTACCGCTATCTTGGCCCGCTTTTTCCTCATAGCGTATTTCCAGCCCTTCTTTAGAATTTCCGATATCAACAGTTACTGTTACGCGAAATCATACTACGAGTACAATGTGAAAGGCAGGGAGGACGGTCGCTAAGCCCGGTGGGGAAACCCGGTCGGGAAACCCCGCCGGTAAACAAGGACAATGACGGTTGAATTCGTGAAGGGCGACATCACCGAAGCGGACGTGGACGCTGTAGTGAACGCGGCCAATACGCAACTGCAACTGGGAGCGGGGGTGGCCGGGGCCATCCGCCGCAAGGGTGGCCCGACAATCCAGCAGGAGTGCGACCAGGTTGGCCCCGTCGAGCTGGGCAAGGCGGCCATCACAGGCGGCGGACAGCTCAAGGCCCGCTACGTGATTCACGCCGCCGGGATGCATCTCGGGGGCGGCGTCACGGCTGACTCCTGCCAGGCAGCCACCGCGAACTCGCTCCACCGCGCCGAGGAGAAACAGTTGCGCAGCATCGCCTTCCCGGCCATCGGCACCGGCGTCGGTGGCCTCGACATGGGGAGCTGCGCCGAGACCATGCTGCGCGCGGTCCGCGGGCACACGCCCGGCTCGCTCCAGCGCGTGCTCTTTGTTCTGTTCGACGACACGGCACTGGCCGCGTTCCAGAAAACGTGGAAGCAACTGAGCGATTAACCCGGGTCCAGACCGAGCTGGCCAAATACGAGCACCCCCTGTTCGAGTTGGGCGCCCGGCTCAAGGGAGAGGCCGTGGAGCTTTCCATTGACTTCAAGCACCGCTCGCTCGGCGTCCACACCTACCAGTTCGAGTTCCACCCGCGCGACATCGAACACCCGCAATTCACTTGGACCTTCCAACGCCAGCTCTACGACTGCCTGCACGACTACATCATCGAAATGTTCACCCGGAACCCGCAGTACCAGGGGGAAGGCGGCCAGTAAGTTCTCCTGCAAGCTGCCGGGTAGCCCGGTAATCCCCGTCCTGCCGGGACTGTGGTACACTCCGGCCAACTAGTTCGCTATCGGAGGTTGGCAATGAGCTTTCTCCGCATGATCCTGCTCGCAGCGTATCTGGCCGGGGTGGCGGCGATGGTGTTCGGGGTGGCCATCCGCTTTGAAATGATTAGTATGGCGGGTCTGCAGGCCAGGGGGGCGCTGACGTTCGCGATCGGTTGCTTCCTGTGCGCGCTGGCCACCCGGGAAGTGGCGGCGATCCTAGAAAAGCCCCAAGAACAGGCCGAGGTAGAGCAAGCCGAGGCCCGCGCCGCCGGCGCTTGAGGGCATGAGCACCGCCGGCCCGCGAAGCCTGCCTGACCCCGCTGCCGGGTGCGCCAGAAAGGCAAGCACCTGCGGGTACGCCGGAACTTGCTGACTGCGGTGCCCAAGGGCGGCCTAGTGACACCCCACCTGACCTGTTGGGCTGGACTCTTTCCACCTCCATGTCTTCGTGTTTTCATTGAGCTAGTGTCGTGTTCCGGAAAAACGTCGCCTATGTTTGTGTGCTTGTGGGACCGCTTGCTGACGCGCGCGGCTCTGTAGCTTCAACACGCCTCCGAGCCACGAGCGTGAGCGAGTGGTCATGAACTTTTGTAGCGTATTTCTGCGACGCGGCACTACACGTGAGCTTGCAATCTGAGGTCGTGGCCGAGGTCCGCGCCGGCGGTCCCATCACCTTTGCTCGCTACATGGAGTTGTGCCTCTATCATCCCCGCTATGGCTACTACCGCGGCTCCTGCAACTCCGGGCACGAGAAGTTCGGCGCAGCGGGCGATTTTTATACCAGCGCGCAGGTGCATCCTGGCTTTGCGCGCTTGCTGGTGCGGCGTTGGGTGGCGATGTGGGAATCCTTAGGGTGCGGCGAGTTCACCCTGCTGGAGCCGGGCGCCGGCCGGGGCGAGGTCGCGCGTGAGGCGCAGGCCTGGGCGGCCCGCGCCTACCCCGAGTTTTCCCGCGCCCTGCGGTACCTGCCCCTGGAGTACGGCGATCCCCTCCCGCCGCCTTTCTCGGGCTGCATCTTTTCCAACGAGTTCTTCGACTCCCAGCCCACGCACGCGCTCCGCTTCTGCGCAGGTCGCTTGCGAGAGCTGTACGTGGCCGAGCGCGACGGCTGCCTCTGTTGGCAGGAAGGTGAGCCTTCTTCGCCTGAGTTCGAGTCCTGGCTGACCCGTTTGGGAATCGAGCCTGCGGAAGGGCAGGTGCTGGAGCTAAGCCCAGCAGCCGCCGCCTGGATGCAGCGCTTCAGTATGCTGCTCGAACGCGGGTACGTCTTGAGCTTCGACTACGGCTATCGCGCCGGCGAGATCAACCGCGGGATGCGTTTCCCCAACGGCTCGCTGATGACCTACCGCAAGCACATCGCCACCGAAGAGGTGTTTCGCCACCCCGGCGAGCGCGACATCACCGCTCACGTGAACTTCGACCTGTTGCGGGCGGCAGGCCACGATGCCGGATTGCATGAGACGCGCTTCTGCACTCAGGGGAGCTATCTGATGGAGTTGGGCGAGGCAGGCCAGTTCTCAGAAGTTTTCGCCGACTGCGCCACCGATGCCGACCGCCTGAGGCCGACGCTGCTGCTGAAGAACCTTCTGTTCGGCCTGGGCGAGACTATCCAGGTTTTGGAGCAGAGACGTGCTGCTTGACGAAGCCCCACCCACTACGAGCGTGAGTGAGCGGTGATTCCGATGGGTTGATGGGGTTACAAGATGCGGGCCAGCTGTTCCATCTCCGGCTCGCCGGGTTCCATCGGCAGTTGAATGGGACGGCGCTCGATGGCGGAGCGGCAAATCGCCATGAGGATCTCCAACCCCTTATAGGCGCTCTCGCCGTTGCACGGATGCACCTGCTTCGGGTCGTCCAGCCACAGAGCAATGTCGCGGATGTAGCGGGGCTGATCATTCAGGGCACTCCAGCCACCCGGGCCGGAAATGGGCCCGCCCGAATCGCGAGTGACCGCCCGCCATCCCCCGCCGATTAACGCTTCCGCAAAGCCCTCCGTGCCCTGAGCGCCAATTCGCACCTTGTGCCAGAAGTATTCCACCTCTGGGACATCCTGGGCCAGGCTGCCGATCTCCACAATGCCGCGCACCCCGTTGTTGAACTGAATCAGACCAGTCGCGAAATCGGGAGAGGGGTGCGAGTCGGTCAGCTTCTCGCGGCCGTGCACCTGGCCCAGCACCCAGACGGCGTCGGCTTCGTCGTTAAAGTAGCGGACATAGTCCACGATGTGGGTGCCCATCTGGAGCAGCCAGCCCAAAGTGGTTCCGTATACGGTGTGGACGCGGCCGATCGTCCCGCTGGAGACTATCTCCTTGGCTTTCTGGAAGTGGGGGCCGTATTTGAGCTGGTGGCTCAGCACGGTCTTCACACCAGCCTTGCGACACAGCTCAGCCATCTCGACGGCCTCCCGGAAGGAGGTGGCCATCGGCTTCTCGTACGCGATCAACTTGCAGCCTGCTTCCACTCCCGCGCGCACCATGGGCAGACGCACCGACGGCGGCGTGCAGAAGCAGAAAACATCCGGCTTCGTTTCCCGGAGCATCTGCGCCAGATCCGAGTAAAACTTCGGGTTGTCGGCAAGCTGGAGGGCAGCCTGTGCCCGCTCCTGATCGCGGCCGCAGATGCCTACCACCTGGAACCGGTCATCCTTGTGAAAGTAGTCGGCGTGCACCTTGCCACGCTTGCCAGTTCCCAGGATCGCTACAGAATAGGTTTTCTTGGAGGCCATGAATGGGTCTTCAGTCGGCGCTCTGAACCGCAGCCTTGGTGCTCGCCCAGCTCAGGACCGCCTCGGCCACGTACTGCACCTCTTCGGCGGTGAGTTCCGGATACATGGGCAGCGAAAGCACCTGATCGACGGAGCGCTCCGTTTCGGGCAGAGGATGGACCCGCGCCTCCCGGCCAAAGGGGAAGTCCTCCTGCTGGTGAATGGCGATGGGGTAGTGGGTCAGGGCGGTGATGCCGCGCTCGGCCAGGTAGCTCTGCAGCCCATCGCGGTCTTTACACTCGATGACGTACAGATGGTAGACGTGCCGGTAGCCCTCTGGGACATGGGGCAACGTCATTGGGGCCCCGGCCAGCAACTGGTCGTACTGGCGGGCACGAGCCTGCCGCAGCCCGGTCCATTCGTCCAGGTGTTTCAGCTTGACGCGCAGCACCGCGGCATGCAGGTCGTCCAGCCGGCTGTTGTACCCGAGGCTGTGATGGGAGCGCTTGAGCGAGCCGTGATTGCGCAGCTTGCGCACCTGCGTGGCCAGCTGCTCGTTGTTGGTGACCAAGGCGCCGCCGTCGCCGAAGCAGCCCATGTTTTTCTGGATGATGAAGCTGAGGCAAACCGCGTTGCTGAACTCCCCGATGGCGAAGTTGTCGCCGCGGGCTCCGATGGACTGCGCGTTATCCTCCACCACCAGCAAGTTGCGGGCTCGCGCGATCTTGGCGATGGCCGGCATGTTGGCCGGCAGCCCGTACAAGTGCACGGGCACGATGGCGCGGGTGCGGGGTGTGATGGCCGCTTCGATCTGGCTGACGTCAATATTGCGCGTCTTCGGATCCATGTCCACAAAGACCGGCGTTGCTCCGGCCAGCCAGATGGCTTCGGCAGTGGCGAAGAAGGTGTTGGAAACCGTGATGACCTCGTCGCCCGGCTTGAGCCCCATCGCCAGGAACACCAGCCACAGTGCATCGGTGCCGGAGTTGACCCCGACGGCGTGTTTCTTGTTGTGGTATTGGGCCACCTCTTCCTCAAACTTCTTGAGCTGCGGTCCCATCACGTAGCTGCCGCTCTCCAGCACGTCGTGGATGGCCGGGTCGATTTCGGTGCGCAGGTTGTGGTATTGACGAACGTGTCCGTAGAAACCCACTTTCATTTCCGCCATGGTATGCCGCCTGTTGCGTGAGATTGTCTGCTTTCCTGCTAACTGTAGCAAGCAAAGCAGGTTTTCTGTCATGCGAGTTTTTTTGCTTTTGGATAGGCAGCGGTTATGGCTCTTGCCCGCATGCTACTGCGCTGCGTCGCGGGCGGCCACGGCCTGCAAGGCGGTAATGGCCGCCACGTTGACCACGTCGTCGGCCGAGCAGCCGCGGGAGAGGTCGTTGGCCGGCTTGGCCAGCCCTTGTAAGACCGGCCCAATGGCCGCCGCCCCGGCCAGCCGTTCGACCAGCTTGTAGCCGATGTTGCCCGCATCCAGGTCCGGGAAAACCAGCGTGTTGGCGTAGCCGGCCACCGGGCTGCCCGGCGCCTTGCTGGCGCCGACCTTGGGAACCAGCGCCGCGTCGGACTGCAGCTCCCCGTCGGCCAGCAGTTGCGGCGCCCGCGCCCGCAACGTCTTCAGCGCCTCCTGAACCTTTTCGGCGCGCGGGTGCTCGGCGCTCCCCTTGGTGGAAAACGACAGCAGAGCCACCTTGGGTTCGGCCTCCAGGAAGATGCGGCAACTGTCAGCCGAAGCCAGGGCGATTTCGGCCAGTTGCTGCGGTGTGGGGTCGGGAATGACGGCGCAGTCGGCGAAGATGAGCGCGCCGGCCACGCCGAACTCAGGCTGGGGCAACACCATCAGGAAGAAGCTGGAGACCAGCGACAGGCCGGGCCGCGGCCCCAAGCAGTGGAGAGCCGCGCGCACGGTTTCGGCGGTGGTGGTGGTGGCGCCAGCGACGCTGCCGTCGGCGTCGCCGCTGCCCACCATCAGGTCGGCGAAATACAGTGGTTGCGCCGCCACCTGACGTGCTTCCTCCTGCGTAACACCCTTGGCCCGCCGGCGTTCGTAATAGAGCGCTGTGTACCGATCCAGGCGCGGGTCTTGCTGTGGGTCGACCAGGCTCACTGCGGAGAGGTCTACTCCCAAGGGCGCGGCACGCGCTCGCATGGATTCGGTCTCCCCCAGCACGGTCACTTGCGCGATGCGCTGGCGCACCAGGCTCTCGGCGGCGCGCAGGATGCGGTCGTCGCCGCCCTCGGGCAGCACAATCCGCTGGAAATGGGTCCGAGCCCGGTCCCGAATGCTTTGCAAAAGATCAGCCATGACAATCCCTTCCAACCGGCGCATTCTAGCCCATTGGGGGCCATACGGGAAACGCACAATTGGGGAGTGCCCCCCTGGCAGATCGAGAAGTTCAGGCGAGCGCGAACGGCTCCAGTACCCGTCTGCAGGCGGTTTCAGGAGCGGGAGCTTGGCTGTTCACAGCCTCGGGCCTCAAGCTTCGGGGCCCAGGCCTGCCACGAAATCGCGCACGCGCTCCCACATCGGTTCCAGCACGTCCAGCAATTGGTGATCCGAATCGTAGAGAATGAGTTCCACGTTGGGATGGCTTTCGGCAAAGCGCACCGAGAGCTGATGATCCACAGCCTGGTCGCGCCGCCCGTGGAGAACCAGCGCCGGCTGGCGAATCTCGGGAAACTCCTCGTATTGCATGCCGTCGCCGAGAAGGCCATAGCCGATGCGCCGCTCCTGTTTTTCGCCGTAGTGGTAAATGGCGCGCCAGCCGTGCTCGCGCCACTCCCGCATGGTTTGCTCGCCCAACGACTCGGCCCAGCGTCGTGCGAACCCGAAGGCCGGGGCCAGCAGCGCCACGGCCGGCACGCGCTGCCGATGGCCGGCGGCAAACAGCGCTGCCAGGTAGCCTCCGAGGCTCGAGCCAAGCAGAATGGCGGAGTCGTTGCCGACTAGCGTGTCGAGAAAACGCAGTTGCTGCGTCAGGGTCGAGTGTTCGAAATCACCCTGGGTCAAATCGGGCAACTCCACGGGGCGGCCCATTTCCGCAAAGCGCTGCCGGAAAAATTGTCCCTTGCTGGACTGCGGGCCGGAAGCAAAGCCGTGCAGGTAGATCAGCCGGTGCACGATGTTATCGGTGGCTTTGCGCCCACTTGGACACTCTACGAGCAGTGACTACGTTCGAATCCGCTTTTCGGCGGGATTCGCGAGCAAGGATCTATCTTCCCGCTACGAACAGGTCCACGATGACCTTGGCCGCGTTCAGCAGCAAGGCGCGGTTGCCCAGAAAGACGCGAGAGTAGCCGGTTGGCAGGGGTGGCAGTTGCGCCTCAAGCCTAGTCGGGAACGGCTGCAGACGCTTCTGTAGTCCCCGAGGCAGCCTCCCGTTGCGTCGGAGCTGGCGTTCCAGTCCGGGTGGCAGCCTTCCGCGCTTGGCCAATCCCGGAGGCAGGTTGGCGCGGTTGGCGGACAAATAGTTATTGATGGTCCGCCGATCAAAGCTAGAGAACGCGGAAGCGACCTGACGCGCGGTTCGACGCAGCGTGCCCTCCTCGACCGTGCCTTCCACTCGTTCCTCGCGCGGCTGCCGCGGTTTGGGATGATCCACGTACACCTGCGGCTCCCCGGCGCTGCGTTGCCGTGCCGTGGTCTCGCTGCCAGCCGTCGCAAAGCCGATCAAGAATTCCTCCGGCAGCACCAGTTCCTTCTTGCCGGTCAGGTAGGCCGTACCGGTGCCCGCGCCGGCGCCGATGGCCGCTCCAATCACCGCGCCTTTCTTGCCGCCGGTAAGGGCGCCGATGATGGCGCCGGCCGCGGCGCCTCCGCCGATCAAGGCGGCATTGCGCCCGGCATGAGACTTGCCATCCAGGGTGACCGGCTCGGTGCGCAGGCTGTAGCCGCCGGCCTCCATCAGCTCCAGTGTGAGCGAGGCCGGCCTCTTCAGGCGTCCGGAGCTGACCGACTCGACGACGCGACCCGTAGCACTGGTGTTCTTCGGCAGCACCGTCCGCCCGTCTACCACCAGCGGCTTAGCCAGAGTCGCCTCGAAGGTATCGCCCTCTTGGGCCTCTCCCGAGTGGATCTGGCTGAGCAGACGGATTTCAATGGCCGTGCCGGGGTCCAATCGCAGGGATTTGACGCGGCTCACCTTGCGTTTGCCGGCTGGCGCTGCTGCTGCCGCGACGCAGACCAGCAGCAACACGCCTAGGACTCGCGACACGATTTGCGACTTGGCTGGTTGTTTCATGGGAAGCCTCCTTGCCGGCCGGGACGCCCCTCAAAGAGGGGCTGCAGGCGGCATCGTATCACACCGTAGTGGCCTCGTTCCGGGTAGCTCGCCGCAGCGAGTCTCGGCCATCTCAGGCGCTACCGTTTCCGCTTGAGACGGATCACGACTTCCTCTTCGGGATACGCAGCAAACAGGCGCCCCGTTTCGGAGAATTGCAAGGCCGGGACCACCTGCACCGAATTGGGCAGGAAGCCAGGCATCTCGGCGGTCGCCACCAGAGCCATCGCCTTTGCCGGCCGGAGGTGAGATTCGGGGATGCGGAAGACGAACCGCCCGTCCGGCGCGGTTTCCAGGTGCCCGCCGGTTTCCTTCTCGCCTTCGGCGGTGAACTCGTAGATGGGTACGCTGGCCCGGCTGCCGTCACGCAGTAGCGCCTCCAGGGTCACCTTCGCCGGCCCGATGCCGCGTCCATGTTCGTTCACCACCTGCCATTCGCCCAGAACGTCATAATCCGCGGCTCCAAGAAAAGTTTCCTTCGGAACCCGCACGTTCACCGTGATCTCTTCGCGGTTGCCGAGCCAAGCCCGCCCCAGGCGCGGAGCAGTTCTCTTCGGCCAGGCCCGCCCCAGGCGGGGAACAGTTCTCTGCGGGAGGTAGAGCAGAATGTCGTAGGTCCCGACGGGGAGGCTCAACGAGTATTTGCCCTCAGGGCCGGTGACCGCCGATTTCCTTTCCGGCGACCCGGGGCGGAGGAATTCCAGGCGCACACCCTCGACCGCGGTGCCGTCAGTGTCCTCAGCAATCCCATGCACGGTGATCGTCTCCGCGGCGGCGGGCATCGTTGCGTGTTCCACCTGATCCGCGAGGCCACCGAATAGCGCCAGCAACCAGAGCAACAACCACGTCATCGTAGCGAATCTACGCCCTTGGCCGGCTTGCGTAAAGCGGTTACGTTCGACTAGAGTGCTATGTCGGTGTCCCGAAACGGCTCCAGGCTCTTTCGCTTCCTGCTTACTGCGTTGTTTGCGGCCGCCTGGTGTGTGACGGCGGTCTGGGCGGCCAGCCCGGCGCCGGTGCGCGCCCGTCAGGGAATGGTGGTTTCGGTGGACGAGCAGGCCTCACGGGTCGGGGTGGAGGTCCTGAAGGAGGGCGGCAACGCCGTGGATGCGGCCATTGCTACCGCCTTCGCCCTGGCAGTCACCCATCCGGCAGCGGGCAACCTGGGCGGCGGTGGCTTCTTGCTGCTCCGTTTTAAGGATGGCCGCGCGACCTTCCTGGATTTTCGCGAGCGCGCGCCGGCTGCAGCCTCGCGCGACATGTACCTGGACTCCTCCGGCAGCGTAATCCCGCAGGCATCCACTGTCGGATTGCGCGCCGCCGCTGTGCCGGGCACGGTGGCCGGCCTGGAGTATGCCAGCCGCAAGTATGGCCGGCTACGCTGGAGCCGTCTGGTGGCACCTGCGGTCGCTCTGGCGCGCAAGGGCTTCCCGGTCAGCTTCGAGCTGGCCCAATCGCTCTCCAGCCCGAAGACGGTGGAGCGCCTCAGCCGTTTTCCGGCTTCCAACCGCATCTTTCTTCGAAATGGGCTTCGCAACGGGCTTCGCGACGAGAGGTTCTATCAACCGGGAGAGCGTTTCGTGCAACGCGACCTGGGGCGCACGTTGGAGCGCATCCGGCGCCGGGGCGCCCGCGATTTCTACCATGGGCGAACAGCACGCGAATTGGCTGCCTTCGTGGAGCAACACGGTGGCCTGATCACCCTGGAAGACCTGAGGAACTACCAGGTGGCGGAACGCGAGCCGATCACGGGCACCTACCGCGGCTACCAGATCACGAGCGCGCCGCCGCCCAGTTCGGGCGGGGTTGTGCTGCTCCAGATGCTGAACATTCTGGAGGGAGTGCCGCTGGCCGAGAAGGGCGCACTGTCGGCCGACGCCATTCACTGGACGGTGGAGACGATGCGCCGCGCCTTCGCGGACCGCGCGCGCTACCTAGGCGATCCCGATTTCGTCCGCATCCCGGTGCGCGGCCTCACTGACAAAAAATACGCCGAAACGCTGCGCGCTTCGATTGACTCGGAGCGCGCCACGCCCTCGCTCAACGTTGCCGCCGGGGATCCGATGCCCTTCGAAGCGGGCGAAACTACCCACGTGTCGGCCGTGGACCGCGAGGGAAATGCCGCCGCACTCACCTACACCCTGAACGACCTCTACGGATGTGGGGTGACGGTGGAGGGCCTGGGTTTCCTGTTGAACAACGAGATGGATGATTTTACCGCCAAGCCCGGCGTTCCCAACGATGCCGGGCTGATTCAAGGGGAGACCAACAACATCGCCCCGGGCAAGCGGCCGCTTTCCAGCATGACCCCCACGGTGGTGGCCCGCGACGGCAAGCTAGTGCTGGTGTTGGGCAGCCCGGGTGGGCCCAAGATTATCAGCACAGTGTTGAACGTCCTGCTGGGCGTCATAGACTACAAGATGGGCGTGCAGCGGGCGGTGGATGCCCCGCGCTTTCACCATCAGTGGTTGCCCGACAGCATCCGCATGGAGCCTGGCTTCTCGCCGGACACCATCGCCCTGCTTGAGGCGCGAGGCCACCAGTTCGACATTGGGGACTATTTTGGGGATGCGCACACCATCGCGCTCGGCCCGGACGGTTGGCTGCTGGGCGCCGCCGATCCCCGGCGGGGCGGCAAGGCGGTGGGCTACTAGCAGGCATCAGGTGCCAGGAATATCTCCTGCTCAGTAGCCACGGCGACCTGGAATCTGACACCTGGCACGTGAAACCCGGTTCTTATGCAAAAGGCATTGTCCACACACATGTTCGTCAACCAGCGGTTGACGGTCTCGATACTGGAGCGCATTGAGAAGGCCGGCGTTGAGCTGGTGGAGATTTTCTGCGCCCGCCAGCACTTTGATTATCACGACCGCAACCAGGTGCAGGAACTCGCCGCCGGGTTCCGGGATTCCCGGCTCCGGTTGCACTCCATCCACGCACCGATGTACCGGGACAAGGAGTGGGGGCGCAGCGGGCCGCAGGCGGTGGTGTCGATCGCAGAAACGGAGAAGGTGCGCCGCATTGCGGCGTGCGACGAGATCAAGCGGGCGCTGGAGATGGCCGAGCACGTGCCGTTTCGTTACGCAGTGATCCACCTGGGCGTCTCGCGCGAAGAGTACGACCTGCGCAAGATGGATGCGGCGTTTTCCAGTATCGAGGTTCTGCGCATGTTTGCGCGCCAGCGGGGCGCCGACCTGGTGCTGGAGAATATCCCCAACGAACTGGCCACCCCCGGCCGCCTGCTGGAGTTCCTGAACTATACGCACCTGAACGACATGGGGCTGTGCTTTGACAGCGGTCACGCGCACATGGGCGAGGGGGTAGCGGCCAGCTTCGAGAAGATGGCGCCGCGGGTCCGCACCACCCATCTTCACGACAACCTGGGAGACAAGGACGAGCACCTGTTTCCCTTTGCGGGCACCATCGACTGGGCGCGAACTATCGGCGACTTTTGCGCCGCGCCAAACTCATTTCCCATTCTGCTGGAGATTCGCGAATTCCCCGAGGTGAAGGACCCGCTGGCCCGCGCCAACGAAGTGTTCGGCAAGTTCGAAGAGTTGGAAGCCGCCGCATCCCGATGACCTCCTCAGCCGACCTCCCGGTAACCACCATCGCCAAAATCGGAGCCTACGACGGACAGCAAGTCGTGATTCGCGGCTGGCTGTACAACCTGCGCGAGGCGGGCAAGCTGCTGTTCCCGATCTTCCGCGACGGCACCGGAGTCCTGCAGGGCGTGGTTTCCAGAGGCTCGGTGCCGCCGGAATCCTTCCAGATGCTCAAGCACCTCCAGCACGAATCGTCGCTGAGTGTCGTCGGGCGTGTGCGCGCCGACCGGCGCGCCCCCGGCGGCTATGAACTGGAGGTTTCCGATATCGAGGTGGTGCAGGCGGTTTCCCCCGAAGAGCCGTTTCCAATCACCCTGAAGGAGCACGGGGTGGACTTCTTGCTCGACCGGCGGCACCTGTGGATTCGGACGCCGCGCCAGAACGCCATCCTGCGGGTGCGGCACGAAGTGATCCGCGCCGCGCGGGACTATCTGGACGACCACGGCTTTATCCAGGTGGATACGCCCATCTTCACTCCGGCGGCCTGCGAGGGCACCACCAGCCTGTTTGAGGTGCAATACTTCGAGGAGAAGGCCTACCTGACGCAGTCCGGCCAGCTCTATAACGAAGCCACTGCCGCCGCCCTGGGCAAGGTGTATTGCTTCGGGCCCACCTTCCGCGCCGAAAAATCCAAGACACGCCGCCACCTGACCGAGTTCTGGATGGTGGAGCCGGAGATGTCCTACGCTCACCTGGAGGACGTCCTGGACGTTTCCGAGCAACTGGTCAGTCACATTGTCCAGCGCGTACTGGAACGCCGCAGCGCTGAGCTCGCAACGCTTGAGCGCGATCCGGCTCTTCTCGAGCGGGTGCGGCCACCCTTTCCCCGCATCAGCTACGACGAGGCAATCCAACTTTTGCAGCGAAAGGGTAGCCCGATCCAGTGGGGCGGCGACTTTGGCAACGCCGACGAGACCTTGCTCGGCGAGGAGTTCGACCGGCCCGTGATGGTCCACCACTACCCGGCGACCATCAAGGCCTTCTATATGCAGCCCGACCCCCAGCGGCCGGAGCTCGCGATGGGCGTGGACGTGATCGCCCCGGAAGGCTTCGGGGAAATCATTGGCGGCGGGGAGCGGATCTCGGACCTGGAGCTTTTGCAGGCGCGCATCCGCCAGCAGAACCTGCCGCTGGAATCTTTCGCCTGGTACGTGGATCTGCGCAAGTACGGTAGCGTCCCGCACGCCGGCTTTGGCATGGGCATCGAGCGCGTGGTGGCCTGGATGTGCGGGTTGGAGCACGTACGGGAGACCATTGCGTTCCCGCGGATGCTGTATCGTCTGTATCCGTAGCGGCGGCCTTCAGGACGCCAGCGGGGTGGCCAGAACGCCAGCGGGGTGGCCAGAACGTCAGCGGGGTAGCAGGCTGAAACGTGCCGCTACGAGCGGCGCACATGCGAAAGATCAAGATCATCGGCGTTCCGCTGGATCTGGGTCAGGACCGCCGCGGCGTGGACATGGGGCCCTCGGCGCTGCGGGTAGCTGGGTTGAACGCGCGCCTGCGTCGCCTGGGCTGCGAGGTGGAGGATGCTGGCAATGTCTCGGTGGCCATCGCCGAGATGCACGCCTTTGGCACGGAGAAGGCGAAGTACCTCGATCAGGTGGCCGAAACCTGCCAGCGGCACGCCGCCTGGGTGGAGGATATCTTGCGCGAAGGATCCACTCCCCTCGTCCTGGGCGGCGACCATTCCATCGCCATCGGCACCGTTTCGGGCGTGGCCAATTTCTATCGCAATAAGAAACAGAAAATCGGACTCCTCTGGCTGGACGCCCACGCCGACATGAATACGCCGGAGACGACTCCGAGCGGGAACCTGCACGGCATGCCGCTGGCCTGCTGCCTGGGCCTGGGCGCGCCGGAGCTGACCCACATCGGCGGCTTCAGTCCCAAGGTGAAGCCCAGGCGGGCGGCGCTGATCGGGGTGCGGGAGGTGGATGCGGAGGAAAAAGACAACGTGCGCAAGTCCGGCCTGCGCGTCTTCAGCATGCGCCAGCTGGACGAGCGGGGCCTGCGCGCGGTGATGCGGGAAGCCCTGGCCCTGGCTTCCCGAGGGACTGCGGGCTTCTGCGTCACCGTAGACATGGACTTTCTGGACCCGGAGGATGCACCAGGGGTAGGCACGCCAGCCCGTGGCGGTGCCACCTATCGTGAGGCGCACCTGGCCATGGAGATGATTGCGGATTCGGGTCGTATGCTCTCCTTCGAGCTGACCGAAGTGAACCCGGTCATTGACGAGGCCAACCGTACGGCCGAGCTGGGTGTCGAGCTCGCGCTCTCGGCCTTTGGCAAGAAAATCCTGTGATTGGAATGGCCACAGAGACACGAGGCACAGAGCAGACGCCGTGTCTCTGTGCCTCGGTGGCCAATAGATCTTATGGCTAGGAAACTGCGGGTGGGGGTCCTGTTTGGCGGGCGGTCGGGCGAGCACGAGGTCTCGCTGCGCTCGGCGGCTTCGATCCTCGCGGCCCTGGACAGGGACAAATACGAGGTGGTCCCCATCGGCATCACCAGAGAGGGGCGCTGGCTCACTGCCGACGCGTCCCAGAAACTGCTGGCCGGAGAGTATCAGCCGCTGCCGCGCGCCGACGTCGGCGACGCGGGCGCGGCGGTCCAGACCGAGGTAGCCGTACTTGCGCACGGACTGCCGATGGTGCTGGCGCCGGACCCGACCCAGCAGCAGGCCGGCAACCGCGCGGTGGACGTGATCTTCCCCGTGCTCCACGGCACCTTCGGTGAGGACGGCACCGTGCAGGGCCTGCTGGAACTGGCCGGACTGCCCTACGTGGGCGCGGGCGTGCTGGGCTCGGCCGCGGGCATGGACAAGGAGGTGATGAAGCGGCTGTTCCGCGACCACGGTCTCCCGGTCGTTCCCTGGCTGGTGTTTCTGCGCGGCGAAATCCTG
>JAKZXP010000277.1:0-6765 GCA_047514915.1 Terriglobia bacterium | reverse complement strand
CCACTACCCGGTCTACTTCGATGGCCGCGCCATCCCGTTTGGAGTGGACCACTTTTTCCGCCTGCGCACGCTGATGAACACATCCCCCGATTCACGCCAATGGCAGCAGGAGGCGGATCGCTATGGCATCAACACGCTGATCTTTTCCCTGGCCCGCTCCATTGGGATGGGCGGCCTGTCGCTGCGCCAGCTCTGTGACAGCCCGGCGTGGCGGCCTGTCTACCTGGACGAGGTGGCCGTCGTGCTGGTTCGCAACCGCGAGGAAAACGCGCGCTGGCTGGAGCGCCTTGAAATCAACTGTGACCACGTCGAGCTCCAGCCGCCCCGCACCAACAAGAAAGCGGAGTTGTTTGCCTTCTACGCCAATGCTGCCGGAGTCTTCTACAGGCTGGGACGCTACGGCACGGCCTTCGAGGCCGTGGAGCGCGCCCACCGAATCTTCCCGCGCGACCCCAACCTGTACCTGCTCCGGGCACAGCTTCTCGAAGCCCACGGCCGGTTTCCGGAAGCCAAGCAGCAGTTGAGGGCATCGCTGGAACTGAGAGAAACCGAAGCCGGCTGGGCGGCACTGGGGCGGACGCACGCGCTTGAAAGGCGCTATCCGCAGTCCGCCCGGGCCTTCCGGCGCGCGGCACTGCTTTCCTTCCACCCCTATTACCACTACCTGACTTTGGGGAAGCTCTACCTGGCCATGGATCAGGCTAGCCAGGCGCTCGAAGCCTTCCAGGACGCGGAACGTCTGAGTCCCTTTGGCAAAAGAACGGACGCGCCCGCAGCCGCTT
The DNA here is from genome assembly GCA_047514915.1 of Terriglobia bacterium. Taxonomy (GTDB): domain Bacteria; phylum Acidobacteriota; class Terriglobia; order JAJPHL01; family JAPKYU01; genus CBDBKE01. The sequence goes on along the minus strand of JAKZXP010000277.1, from coordinate 5,983 downwards.
TTCTGGCCCAAGTGGCCGCCGGGCGCGCCCAAGCCTGGAAAAGGCTGGGCGATGGCACTCGCGCCCTGGCCTCCCAGGAACGGGCTGCCCGGCTAACACCCCAGGATCCCATCCTCTGGTTGAAGCTGGCCGAGCTATACCAGGCGCTGGGCCGCGAGGAGAGTGCGCGCCAGGCGCGCGCTCGCGCCGAGCATCTCAACCAAAGCATCAGGTAGTTGCCGTAAGTATATGTTTTACTGGAAGGTAGCATTCAGGTAATGGAGCCAGCGCAGGAGGAGCCGCTGCCGGCGGTGCAGCCGTAGCAATGCATCCCGGTGAGGATGCGGCGGTCGGCCAGCTTCACCGGATCGAAGTCGCGGATGTGGCGAGGGTAGGCTTGCTGCAGGGGCAGCTCCAGCATCTGGTTGAAGTCGCAGTCGTAGAGGGTGCCATCCCAGCCCACCGAAAGCGTGTAGCGGCACATCACTCCGGCGGCAGCGCCCGTGTTGTAGGCGTTGATCAGCCGCTGCATGTAGCCGGTGTAGTTGCCGGTGCGCAGCAAGAACTCCAGGAAGCGGCTGATGGGCATGTTGGTAATCGTGTACAGGTTGTTGAAGACGACGCCGTGGCGCCGTTCCAGCTCTCGCTTGTAGTCTCCCTCCACCGCCTGCTGCGCCGGCGGCAGGTAGGCGCCCACCGGGTTGTAAACCAGGTTCAACTTCAGTTGCGGGTCGCGCCCGTAGCCCAGCGCGTTCAGCTTGCGCATCGCCTCCATCGACTTGTCGAACACGCCCGCACCGCGCTGCGCGTCGGTCCGCTCAGCCAGGAAATAGGGCAGGCTGGCGATCACCTCCACCTCGTTGCTAGCGAGGAACTCGGCCAGGCCCTCCTGCGAGGGCAGCAGCAGCACCGTCAGGTTGCAACGGTCTATGACGTGGCGCCCCATCGCCCGGGCCTGCTGGACCAACCAGCGGAAGTCGGGATTCAATTCCGGGGCGCCGCCGGTGATGTCCACGGTGGGAATGTCGGTGCCCTCCAGCGCCGCCAGGCACCACTCCATGGTCTGGCGCGTCATCACCTCGCGCCGGTCCGGACCCGCGTCCACGTGGCAGTGCTTGCAGGTCTGGTTGCAGAGCTTGCCCACGTTGATCTGGAAGACGGTGATTCCGGTCGCGGTCAGTGGGGCCAGGCCGGAGCTTGCCAGGGACGCCTCGAAGGGCTGCAGCCCATTCGGGGTGTTGAGAACTCGCAGTTGCTCCTGCGCGGAAGCCAGCGCGTCGTCCTGCGCGTGTAAGCTCAGACCCATAGCCCAGGCCCCCTTCCTCTGCTGAGATTAGCGCAATCCCCAAAGGGATGCATTCTTTTCTTGCGCAGGTCTTGCGCAGGCGCCGCGTTTCCATCTCCCCGCTTGACGAACGCTGGCGTCTCACACACAATCAGGGCGTTGTTCCCTCCGACAGCACTGCAGGGGCCTTCATGGCCAGGCTGAAATTCCAGGAGCTGCATCCAACCGCGTTCGCCGCACTGCTGGGCGGCGCTGTGGCCGTGCTGTTTTGCGCGCTGCACCTTACGGGTGCGCTGATGCCGCTCGAGCGTACAGCCTACGACTGGCGCTTCCGCCAGCTGGCCCGGACCGAATTAGCAAGCAAGGATGTGGTCATCATCGCGTTGGACAATGTGAGCTTCGAGTCGCCAGAGATGCTCAAAAACTTCGGCCGCTGGCCCTGGCGCCGCAAGCTATACCCGCAACTGCTGTGGTACCTGCGACAGGCCCAGGCCCGGGCCATCGCCATTGACGTGACCTTTGCCGGAGCAGACGCTCACGAGGGTGACGACGAGCTATTCGCCCAATTTCTCGGTGAGCGGGACGATACCGTATTGGCCTTCTCCTTTACGCGTCTTCAAAATACCGAAGCAGCGAAACACCCCGATCTACAGCCGAACGAATGGAGTGTGGCAAACGCGGCTTGCGGACCGGCAATGGAGTACACGGGACTGGAGATTTCTCTCACTCAGTTGAACCAGAAGGCGCGCGGTCTGGGGTGCATCACCGTGAGGCCAGACGCCGACGGCGTCTTGCGCCGGGCATCACTATTGTTCCGCTATGGGGACGCTCATTACCCTGCACTCGCGCTGGCTGTGGCGGCCCCATTTCTGGATTCCTCGCCAAACCCATTGCACGACCGGCGGGCAGAATTCCTCTGCGGCGGCCCGCTCTGCTCCGGGAAGCTTCGACTCGGCACGCTCGAAATTCCCGTCGAACAGCCGAACGGTAAGGCGCTAGTGTACTGGTATGGCCCCGAAAACACCTTTCGGCATTACCCAGTGTACCAGATTTTCAATTCTGCCCTGGCGCTCGATCAGGGAGAGACGCCGGCGGTGGCGCTGTCGGAATTCAACGACCGGATTGTACTGATCGGGGCGACGGCGATCAGCCTAGCCGATTTCCGCCCGTCACCCTTCTCGCCGAATCTGCCTGGAGTGGAATACCACGCCACACTAATCAGTAATCTGCTCCAGGGGCATTTCGTCCGTCCGGCGGGAGACGCCTGGGCTATGCTGGCCATCGTGCTGTTGTCGCTGGGGACTTCACTTGCCGTGTGGCGCTTCACCGACTGGCGTGCCTACACGGCGGCAGCGGTGGGGCTGGCCCTTGGCTTCCTGGCTCTCAACTTCCTCCTGTTCCACGCGGCACGTGTCTCGCTGGTGCTGGTTGCTCCGCTGGCCGCGGCGGCCATCACCTACGGCACCGGCAACCTGACCCGCTACATCACCGAGGGCCGCGAGAAGAAGCGCTACCGCTCGACCCTGATGAAATATGTGTCTCCGCAGATTGTCGAGGCCATGACGGCGGATCGCCGCCTGGCCGAGTTGCACAACGAAAAGCGTGACCTGACCGTGCTATTCTCTGACGTCCGTGGCTTTACCACCATGTCGGAAAAGATCCCGGTGGACCAGCTGGTGGCCACGCTGAACGAGTTCCTCAACGCCATGGTCGAGGTCATTTTCCGCAACCAGGGCACGCTGGACAAGTTTGTCGGTGACTGCGTGATGGCCTTCTGGGGCGCGCCGCTGCGGCTGGAGAACCACGCCGAGCTTGCGGCGCGCACGGCGTTGCAGATGCAGGCCGCGCTGGAACAACTGAACCAGCGCTGGAAACAGCAGGGCCGTCCGGAATTGAAGATCGGTGTGGGCATCAACAGCGGCGAGATGATCTTCGGCAACATCGGCTCGGAGCGGTGCATGGACTTCACCGTTATCGGGGATAATGTTAATCTGGCGGCACGGCTGGAGAGCGTGACCAAGGAGCTGAAGGCTTCCATCGTGATCAGCGACGCCACCTACCAGCGCATCGCGGACGTGGCCGAGGTGCGCGATCTGGGAACCATCCATGTGAAAGGCAAGGACGTGCCCATCCACGTCTACGAGCTGCTTGGGATGGCGGGAACGGCACAGAAGGAGAAGGAGGCTTATGCAAGTGCGCAAACTTCCCTCTAGGACAGGCCTGGTCCTGGCTTGCATCCTGAGTTTCACTGTCGCTGCGGCTGCCGTTCTAGCCCAGCAGCAGAAGGGGAAAAAAGACCAGGGACAGAAGGAAGAAAAAAAAGGCGGCGGGCTGTTCGCCGGATTCACAAAAGCTACCGGAAGAGGCGAGCAAAGAGAGGCTACTGTGTCGGCCGGAGCCAAGGGCGTGGGAGAAGGCAAAGAAATCGGCAAGTCGCCGGTGAGCTCTGACGCCCGTTCTCGGGTCGCCGCTATGGAAGCGGCCAAGCCCAGCGAGGAAGAGATGGAGGCCTTCCTCAAGGAAGGCAATCTTTCTCCGGCGAGCAAAGGAGGGAGCTAATGAAGCGGCAAACAACGAAGCGCCAAACAACGACGCGGCAAACAAGGACGGCTGTGATCGCGCTGCTTGGATGCTTGTTGGGCGCGTCCGCAGTGCCCGCCTGGGCCCAGTTCGGCAAAATCCGCATCCCAAAATCGGTGGACAAGATCGCCAAGCAGGCCAAGACCCTGTCCGAGATGGAGATCACCACCGAACAGGAAGTGGCGATGGGCCGCGAGGTCGCAGCCAAAATGATCGCCTACTTCAAGGTGTTCGAAAACGAAAAGGCCACCGCCTACGTGCGTAAGGTGGGCCAGGCGGTCGCCCTGCAGAGCGAGCGCCAGGACCTCTCTTATCACTTCGAGGTGCTCGACACCGACGCGGTCAACGCCTTCGCTACCCCCGGCGGCTTCATCTTCGTGACCCGAGGATTGCTCGAAAACCTCAAAACGGAAGCGGAGCTGGCCGGCGTCCTGGGGCATGAAGTGGGGCACGTGGCGGGTCGCCATATCGTGCGGGAAATCCAGCGCGGCAAGGCGATCAAGGTGGGCGCCGACGTCGCACAGGAATTTACCGAAGGCAGCCAGTTCCTGGAGGACCTAGCGCGGCAAATCCTGACCCGCCTGATTGACCGCGGCCTCAGCCCCAAGGATGAACACGACGCCGACCGGCGCGGAGTCAACTACGCCCACGCGGCCGGTTACCGGCCCGACGGGCTGAAAAGCTTCCTGGAAACCTTGCAGGAAGTTACCGCCCGATCGAAACCGAAGACATCGTGGCTGAACCGGACTCATCCAAAGCTCAAAGACCGGATCAAGCGAGTGGAGAAGCAGATCGCTAAGCAGAAACTGGAAATGGATGGGCGGCCCGACAACTTCGATCGCTACCAGACCACGATGAAGGAAGCTGCCGGCCAACTGGAGACTGCAGGCCAATAGCTGGCCCGTCGCCAAATCAGGCCGCAACCGGCGGCAGGCGCGCCGCCCAGGGGCGCGCCTGCTCCAACTGCGCTGCCAGGCGGAACAGCGCGGCTTCGTCCCCGTAGCGACCGACGAACTGCACTCCCAGCGGCAGCCCCTCCCGATTCCAGAACAGCGGCACCGACATGGCCGGCTGCCCTGTGATGTTGGCGAGCGCCGTGAAGGGCACAAACTCGACGGCGCGCCACAATCCCTTCAAGGGCTCCTCCGGCGTGGAATCGAAGCTGCCCAGCGGCACGGGCGGCTCGGTGAGAGCCGCGGTGAGCCAAACGTCGTAAGGTGCCAGGAACCCGGTGATCTCGCGGGCGAAGCGCCGTAGCACCTGCCAAGCCGACAGGTAGTCAACCGCGCTGTGGCGGCGCCCCACTTCATACAGCGCCCAGGTTAGCGTTTCGTATTGGTCCGGACTGGGTGACCGGCCAGTGACCCGCGCCGTTCCTTCAACAGTGTTTGCACACCCTGCGGCCCACAGGGTCAGGAATGCCTTCGTCAGTAATTCCCCATCCAGTGACGGCGCCACCTCGACCAGCTCGTGGCCGAGGGCGGCACACAATTCTGCCGCGTCCCGCAACGCGCTGACGGCATCCTCACGGAGCCGGCCCCCGATCACCGCCACCGGGGTATACGCAATACGGAGCCGCCCCGGGTCGGCCCCAACCTCTTGGAGGAAGGGGCGGGCCGGGGCGGGCGCCCAGTAGGGGTCGCCCGCAGCGGGCTCGGAGATGGCATCCAGCAGCGCGGCGCTGTCGCGAACCGAGCGCGTGATGGCATGCTCGACGACCAGACCGCCCAGGATGTCGCCGATATCCGGACCCAGCGGAACGCGCCCACGCGTCGGCTTCATTCCGAAGACGCCGCAGCAGGCGGCGGGAATGCGGATGGAGCCGCCGCCATCGTTGGCGTGCGCCATGGGCACCATCGCCGCCGCCACCGCTGCCGCCGAACCGCCGCTGGAGCCGCCCGGAGTCCGCGACGTGTCCCAAGGGTTGCGGGTTGGGCCAAACAAGCGAGGCTCGGTGGTTGGCATCAGGCCAAACTCGCAGGTGTTGGTCTTGCCCAGGATCACCAAGCCGGCGCGCTTCAATCGGGACACCAGTTCGCTGTCGTGATCCGGAACGAAGTCTCGCAGGACGCTCGCGCCCGAGGTCATCCGCACGCCGGCATAGGAGGCCTGCAAGTCTTTCAGCAGGAAGGGCACGCC
>JAKZXP010000276.1:0-3336 GCA_047514915.1 Terriglobia bacterium | reverse complement strand
GTGCTGGTGGCGGCGGCGGGTGTGCTGGTCTTTGACTGGCAGAGGATTTCTAGCCAGAAGGCGAAGTTGGACAAGCGAATGGCGGACGCCCAGACCGAGAAGGCGCGCCTGGAAGGGATCAAGAAGCAGCATGACCAGTACTTGCAGTATAAACAGACGCTTGAAGACCGCATCGACATCATTCAGGAGTTGCAGGATAAAAAGACCGGTCCGGTGAGGCTGCTCAACACAGTGGTCAACACAGTCGGGCTCAGCGAGCACCTCTGGCTGACCAGCTTCTCGAGCAAAGACGATAGGGTCAGCATGAACGGGGTGGCAGACAGCGTCAATACCGTGGCCGACTTCATTACGAACCTGAAGCGCAGCGGCCGGTTCAAGAGTGTGGAAATCCGGGAATCCTACCAGGAGGATCGCGTCAAGGACTTTCCCACTTTTGTCTTTTCCCTCAACGCCGACCTGGCGCCGCTCATTACGCCCAGCGCAGGCGGCACGCCGGGAATGCAGTAGCAACCGGGCCCGGCGGGCCAGGGGCTGCGGGGCCAGACAGGGGGGCCAAGAGATATGAAGAGTTTTAGCGAGTTCTCCGTTGGACAGCAATTGGGCATCATGCTCGGGGCCGCCGCCCTCATTGTGGTCACCGGTGAGTTCCTTTTCTTCCCCCCGACGGACAGTCTGAACGTGCGGCGCGAGGCCAACCAGGCGCTGGAAGAAAAGGTAAACGAGCAGGAAGTAGCCAATAAGGCGTTAAAGGAGTGGGAGCCAAAGCGTGCGCAGCTCGTAGCGGACAATAAACGGCTGGAAACTAAGCTAGCGACCCTCCGCACGATCGTCCCTGAAGAGAAGAAGGCCGATGACTACATCCGGTTGGTGCAGGACACTGCGTCACAGTCGGGAGTCAATCTTCGCCGCTTTATCGCCATGGCGGAGATTCGTAGGGAGCTCTATGTCGAGGTGCCTTTTGACCTGAGTCTGGACGGCACCTATTTCTCGGTGTTGGACTACTTTGGACGTCTGAGCCGTGCCGGCCGCGTTGTCAATGTGGGCAACCTGAGCATAGGTCCCGTCGGCGCCGGCGGCGGTGGGAAATACACCATCACGCCGAACGAGACCGTTGTGGTCAACTGTACGGCTACGACATTTTACCAGCCCCAGTCGCAGCCGGCAGCCAGCCAGTAGAGGACAGTGAGTTATGCCTAACGCGCGTTTGATGACATTGGCTCTGATAGTGGTGTTTGGGGTGGCCGTGGCTACCCTGGCCCAAAAACCCCAGGCCCGTGGCCTGGGCCAGGCAGGCAAGGCGAAGACACCTGGAGCGGCTGCAACCAAGTCGAAAGCCCCGGCGACCGCGTCCCAAGCCAAAGGGTTGGCGGCATCCGCATCGAAACGCCCGGCCTCGGAATCCGGTGACCGGCGAGACCCATTTGTCAGCACCATCAAGCTGGACAAAACAGGCCAGCTTCCGATCCATGACTGTCCCCGCGGTGTTCGCGGCATCCTCGTCGGGCAGGCGGAACTGGACGGAGTGGTCGTGACTCCTACCGGCATGATCGCTGTGATCACGACCAGCAATACTGGACGCACCTATTTCCTGCGCGAGGAAACGACGCTGTGCAACGGGCGCGTGCTGCAGATCACCCCCGACTCCATTGTCTTTGAGGAAAGCGTGCTTGACCTGAGCGGCAAGCTCGAAAAGCGGGAGGTAATTAAAAAAATACCCGCTGAAGCGATTTAGGGTGAACGCCGCCGATTTCGTCTTAAAGTGACAGAGATGGGACAGGAGTAATAACGCTAATGAACCTGACAGCTCGTTCTGGTTTCTCCACTCTGGTTGTGAGCAGCATGGTGTTGCTGCTGGGATTGGCACAGCCCAATTTTGCCACTGCGGACAGCGAGGCGAGCGCGCCGGCACCGGTGCCCGCCTTGCAATTAGGCGCGGTGCGCGCAGCCATTTCTTCTCAGGCCGCCATTTTTACTTTGGAAATCAGCGGAGAGTTTACTTATTCGCCCCGCACGTCCGGGGAGCAGCTGGTTTTCGTGGATTTGCCCGGCGTTGTTTCCACGCGGCCTCCCGACAGCCACCTGTTGCCCTCCGACCTGGTTTCCAGCTATCGGGTAGTGCCATACTTCCATGAGGGGCAGCGCGGCGCCCGGCTAGAGGTCTTACTCAAGCAGCCGGTCAAAGTCAGCTACCAGAAAAATCCGGGCGCGTTGCAGGTTACGTTTGTGTCCGCCACTGGGAGCACGCCAGCAGCGGTCCCTGGCACCCACGAAGCCCCGCCGCCGGCGGTAGCGAGGGCGGAAAAGCCAGCAACCACACCCTTGGCGCTGCGCACCAGGCTGCGCACCAGAGGGAATGCAGTTGAAAACGTGACGTTTACTCGCGATGGGGGCAAGTTGCGCGTCCTGATCCGTGCCAACGGCGCGGTCGAGTATCGCTCTTTCCGATTGGAGAACCCGCCAAGGCTGGTGGTGGACATTCCTCAGACCGTGAACCGTGTCGGCCACCGCCAGATCCGGGTAGGAATGCCACCGCTGCAAAGGATCCGGGTCGCCCAGTTTCGCAACGATCCTCCCATTTCCCGAGTGGTCATGGACCTGGATACGATCACGCCTTACAAAGTGCACCGCCGCGGTCATGTCGTGGAGGTAGAACTGCAAGCTCCGGGAGCGAGGACGGAGCATGCGCGAGGGGCAAAAGCGGAGCCCGCGAAAAGCTCCACAGTGGCTCTGCCCGAGGCTGCCGTAGCCACTGCAAACCTCAGCCGTCCGGCCGCGGCGCCACCCGCATCTGAGGAGGCACCCGAAGTGGAGGCGTTGCCCTTACTCGACAAGCTGGTGGGCCGCCTGCCCGTGCTGGCTGCGGCTCGGCCAACGATAGCCCCGCCGCCACCGCCTGCCGCCGAGTTTGCCGTGGCGTTGGACCATGCGGAGACGGCGCCCTTAGACCCGGCGAACGCGGCATCGGCGACACTGCCTACGCCGTCAGCTTTCACCGCTGGTTTTGCCTCCCAGGAGGCTCCAGCCGCCGAACAACAGCCACCGGTTCCCATGCAGCAGGAGCCCGTGCCGGGACCGCGCTATACCGGTGAGCCGATCTCCGTGAACCTCAAGGACGTGGACCTGAAGGACTTCTTCCGGCTCATGCACGAGATCAGCGGGCTGAATGTTGTGCTGGATCCCGCGGTGTCTGGCAGGGTTACCATTGTGCTGGAAGATGTGCTCTGGGACCAGGCTCTGGATATCGTGCTGCGGAACAATGGCTTGGACAAGCAACTGGAAGGCAACGTGCTCCGCATCGCGCGCCGCTCGACCTTGCAGCGAGAAGAGGAGGAAGTC
>JAKZXP010000275.1:0-3006 GCA_047514915.1 Terriglobia bacterium | reverse complement strand
CCCTGTAGACGATGTACGCGACCAGTCCCAGAAATAGCAGGCTGGACAGTAAGTACCTGAACTTCCTCCCCATCGGCCCTTCTACTTATGGTGACTCAATCGCCAAGCAGAGTCAACGCCAGCCTCTCCCCGAATTCCCTTCCCCGTCACCCCGAGGGCCTGCCAGTCGAACAGTACGTCAAACGGTACCTGCGCGGAAATACCACCTCTAAGGAGCGGCTCTCCAGGCGACCTCACCGCTCGGTGACGCGGTCCAGTACGTCGTAAAACTCTGGGAAGGAAACTTGGGCCGCGTCAGCACCTTCGAGCAACGTTTCACCCTCGGCCACCAGCGCTGCCACGGCAAACGCCATGGCGATCCGGTGGTCGCCAAACGAGTCAAGGCGCGCGCCGTGAAGCCGCTGGCCTCCGGGAATCTCCAGCCCGTCAGGCCGCTCCTCAACGTGCGCCCCCATGCGGCGCAGATTCTCGGCCACCGTGGCGATGCGGTCGCTCTCCTTCACCCGCAACTCCTGGGCGCCGGAGATCGCCAGCCCCTGCTCCGTCTGGGTGCCCAGCACCGCCAGTACGGGCAGCTCGTCAATCAAGGCGGGCACCAGGTCCGGGCCGATTCGCCCTCCCTTCAAACGCCCACCGGAAACGTGCAGGTCCCCCACTATCTCTCCCGCAAGGCTTTCCACGCGGCTGATCCGGATCGCGGCGCCCACGCCCGAGAGGAAGTCCAGCACAGCGGCTCGGGTGGGGTTCAGGCCGACGTTTTCCACCAGCAGGTTTGACTCCGGGAACAGCAGCGCAGCCACCAGGAAGAAGGCAGCTGAGGAGATGTCGCCCGGCACCTGGAATTCTCCTCCGCGGAGGCGATGCCCGCCCTCGACGCGCACCGACCTGCGGCTGCGGTTGAGCTGGGCGCCGAACTCGACCAAGGCCAGCTCGGTGTGGTCGCGCGTCTTCACCGGCTCCTCTACCACCGTGGTTCCCTCAGCCGACAGGCCAGCCAGCAGAACGGCAGTCTTCACCTGCGCGCTGGCTACCGACGGGTGGAAATGAATGGCGCGCAGCGGCCGACCGCGGAATTCGAGCGGCGCGTAGTTCTCCTCGCGGGCCGTCACGTCTGCACCCATCTGGCGCAGCGGGTCAATAACGCGGCCCATAGGGCGGCGACGCAGCGACTCGTCGCCGCTAATGGTGGAGGGGAAGTGCTGTCCCGCCAGGATGCCGCTCAGCATGCGGATGGTCGAGCCGGAGTTACCGGCATCCATCATCCGTTGCGGCGCTCGCAGGCCGGTGAGGCCGGCGCCCTCGATGAGGACGGCAGCGCTCTCACCGGCGATCTCCACCCCCAGCTCTCGCAGGCACCCGAGCGTGGAGGCGCAATCGATAGCGCTGGAAAAATTGCGGATCGTTGTGCGTCCGTCGGCGATCGCCGCCAGCAGCGCATAGCGGTGCGAGATGGACTTGTCGCCAGGCAGCCGCACCGTTCCCATAATGTTGCGGGCTGGCCGGAACACGCGAGAGGCGGGCGGGGCTGAGTCGGTCACGTTCGCGATCCAAACTTGGCTTGTCAGGTCTTGCCGGTGCCAGCCGACGGTCTCACGCTAGGATTTCCACCAGCTAATTCGTGCAAGCGAGGGCTTGCGGATGCGCTCAGAGCGCGGGGGTCCTTCGCTCGGAACTATGGCGGCGGTCCATACCGACGCGCCTCTCTAGAAAGGCAAGGGCCCAGTGAGTGGCAGCGCGACAACTGGGGCAGTATTTGGAAACGGGTCTCTTGTTCTGGGCCTCAGCCAGCTCCTGCTCGCCCAGCAGGAAAGGCTTGCGAGCTCCGCAGGTCTCACAGTTCAGGATGCAGTTGGTCACGACGAGCCTATGGTAGCACCCGGAGTCGCAGAAACGGCGGCCCAGAATGACAAAGCTGCGCATGACCGTCGGAGCCCAGACGGAAAGTCAGCTCGGGGATCACTAAGAGGAGTTCTTAGAGAAAGGTAAGTGTGAAGATGCGGGTGAGGGAAAGATGGAAAGTTAGGCAAGCCGGCCTGTAAGCCGGATTCTGTCTCCCTTGCGGGCGGTGATCATTCCTCTAGCCCCGCCATTACTGGCGGGGTCAAGCGACCTACCCGAGAGTCCTCGGCCCGAAAGCCGAGGTTGGCGGGCCGGGCCGGCCCTCCTCTCCTATTTGGTCTTGCTCCGCGTGGGGTTTACCCTGCCGTCCCGGTCACCCGGAACGCGGTGCGCTCTTACCGCACCTTTTCACCCTTACCCGCCGGGGAACGGCGGGCGGTATGTTTTCTGTGGCACTTGCCGTGAATCCCGCTTTGAGCGGAACCCCCTGGCCGTTAGCCAGCACGCTGCCCTCCGGAGTCCGGACTTTCCTCTGCTCACCCGAAGGCGGGCAGCGATCACCCGGCCGGCTTGCCCAACTCTTATTATACCCCCTAGAAGGACTCTAAGAAGTGGCTCCCTTGTCATTCCGAGCGAAGCGAGGAATCTGCTTTTAGCGGCAACAGCTAATGCGCAAGCTCTTCGGACAACAGGCGGTCAAACTCGCGCTCGTCGAGAACCGTCACCCCGAGGGTGCGGGCCTTCTCCAGCTTGGAGCCGGCGTCAGCACCCGCCACCACATAATCGGTCTTCTTGCTGACTGAAGAAGTCAGCTTGCCGCCGGCCTCCTCGATGAGCCGCTGTGCCTGCTCGCGCGTGTGTTGCTCCAGCGTGCCGGTCAGCACGAAGCTCTTGCCGGCCAGCGGCCCGGCCGCTCTTGCGCGCCGGGTTTCCTCGAAGCGCAGCCCTACGCGGCGCAGATGCTCGATCAGGACACGGTTCTGGCGCTCCTCGAAGAATTGGCGAATACTCTCGGCGACCCGCGGACCTACGTCGGGCACCTCCTCGAGCTCCTCCTGGGAAGCCTCTATCAGCCGGTCCAGCGACCCAAACTGCTCGGCCAGGGTCTGGGCCAGACGCTCGCCGACATGCCGGATGCCCAGGCCGAAAATGACCCGGGCCAGCGGC
>JAKZXP010000274.1:0-2689 GCA_047514915.1 Terriglobia bacterium | reverse complement strand
CCTCGCGTTCGACGATCAACTCGCCTTGCTCCAACTCGACGCCGCTTTCCGACAGCAGCACCGTCAACGCCGGTGTCTCGGTCACCTCGAAAACACCGGCGATCCTAGCCCGGCGGCAACCTGGCCGGATCACCTCCGTCGCCGCCCGGGCGCCGAGCAGCAGCGAGAGCGCACCAACCACGATCGACTTGCCGCTGCCGGTCTCCCCGGTCAGCAGGTTCAGTCCGGGGCCCAATTCCAGTGACAGGCGGTCGATCAGCGCGTAGTTCTCAATGTGGAGTTGCTGGAGCATGGCAGCCGCCAGATGCCAGGTTTCAGGTGCTCGGTTCAGATCTCACAGGTTCAGGTGTCACAGGTTCAGGTGTCAAATGATAGCAGAGTCCGAGACTGCTAAGTCCTGACCGCCAAATCCAGGACTGCTTCGACTTCGACCTTCGTTGAACCAAGCCGGCGTTGAGCCAGGCCGGCGTCGAGCCAGGAATGCTACTTATTGTGATACCGGTCTGATACCAGCCCTGACACCAGCTTTGAATGTGGCCGCTGGTTTTGTGCTAAGTTAAATGAGGGGAAGGCTGCAGCGGCAGGGGATCTGCGGCGGATTTGAGCGGCGGCCGGGAGCAGGCCAGCATCGCCGCGGCTTTAGAGTAAGCTGGGGAGTAAACTGGGGAGTAAAGTTGACTGTTGTTCCGCTTCTGGCTCTAATCGGCGGCACCGAAGTGGTCGGTTTGATCGGACAGACCGGCTGGGTCGTCAAGGGTGTTCTGCTGCTGCTGCTGCTGTTTTCTGTCTTTTCCTGGACGGTGACTTTCTCCAAGTGGCGCCGCTTCCGGCGGGCACGCACACAGAGCGAGCGGTTCCTGCGCGCCTTTCGACGGAGCCAGACCTTCTCGGAGCTACATGCCATCAGCGACCAGTTCCACCCCAGCCCGCTAGTGGAAATGTTTGAATATGGCTACGGAACCATCCGCCAGCAGACGACCCCGGCCAATCCGCATTCGGGCAGGCTGCCGCCGGGTGGCGTCGCGCGAGTCCAGCGGGCGCTGCAGATTGCTGCCAGCGACCAGTTGACCAGCATGGAGCGCTTGCTGAGCTGGCTGGCAAGCACGGGTGTGGTCGCGCCGTTCATCGGCCTGTTCGGGACTGTCTGGGGCGTCATGGACTCCTTTCACGGGCTGGGAACGGCCGACTCGGCCAGCCTGCGCGCCGTGGCTCCAGGAATCTCCGAGGCCCTGGTCGCTACCGCCGCCGGGCTGTTCGTGGCCATCCCCGCGGTGGTGGCCTACAACCACTTCCTTCACGTGCTGCGCGATTTCGGGTCGGGCATGGACAGCTTTGCCCTGGAATTCCTGAACGTGGTGGAACGCGACGAGGCCGGCTAGCAGGCGAGGCAAGGGTACACGATGGCTTTCACCAGCCCGCAGGGACGCACGCAAAGTTCGCTCGCCGACATCAACGTCACTCCGTTCGTGGACGTCATGCTGGTGCTGCTGATCATCTTTATGGTGACGGCGCCGGTGATTCAGTCGGGCATCGACGTTGAGCTGCCGCAGACGCGCACGGTCCGCGAGATCAGCCAGGAGCGCGTCGTCGTTTCTATTGACCGGCAGCAGCAGCTGTTCGTCGGCCGCGAGCCGGTTAACGTGCACGCCCTGGGCGCGCAGCTGCAGCGGCTGCTGCGTGACCCGAAACGCCAGGCGGTCTTCCTGCGGGCCGACAAGGAAGTCCCCTTCGGCGTGGTAGCCAGCGTGATCGACGAGATGTATCTGGCCGGGATCACGAATATCTCGGTGGTCACGAAACCGCTGGAGAAGTCGCCGGCGTCAAAACAGAGATGAGGGTACAAGTCCGATTCGCTGGCAAGCATGTGCCCGCCACGAGCGAGCCGGAAGGTCTGAAGGCGCCGCTGACCGCCTCGGTGGTCTTTCACAGCATGATTTTCGCCGTAGCGCTTTTCGGTGACGCTCTGGTCCCGCCGCGCCAGGGCCAGCTCTGGGGCGAAAAAGGCTTCGGTGGCGGGAGGTCGGTCCCGGTGAACCTGGCGCCGAGCGTTCCGCTGCCGCGCCGCGCCACGCCACGAAACCCGGTGGCCGCCGATACCCGGGAGCTCCACCCGGCCCAGCCCAAGCAGCCGAAAAAAGCGCCACCGGCGCCCTCGGCGCGGGAGCTCCAGTTGACTGAGGAAGACTGGAAGAAGAAACTAGCCGAGCTGGAGCGCCGTCAGGCGAGCAAAGAGCTGGCGCAATTGCGGGGCGAGCTTCCGGAAGGGGCGATTCCCGGCGCTACCAGCGGTCGCGCTTCGTCGCCCATCTACGGGATGGCAACTGGGCAGGGCGCCGGAGGTATCGGCTTCAGCGGGCAGTTCGGCCTCCTCTACGGCTGGTACGTGCATACGGTGCGGGGTTGCATCGCGCGCCATTGGGACCGCAGCCGGGTTGATTCCGCCATCCGCTCGGCGCCGCGCGTGTATGTCGAATTTGATATCTTGCGGGACGGGACCATGAGGAGCGAACGCATCACCACATCCAGCAGCATTCCGTCGATTGACCGCGAAGCGCTCCGGGCAGTGCAGACCTGCAGCGGCCGGCGCGACGTGGGCGCCGACGCTCATTTGCCCGCGCTGCCGCGGGATTACCCGGGGTCCAGCGTGCACGTGGAAGTGTGGTTCGAATTTCAAAGATGAGACAAGCAC
>JAKZXP010000273.1:0-2772 GCA_047514915.1 Terriglobia bacterium | reverse complement strand
CATTGGTTACAAATCCGCGACCCTCCAACAATGCGGCCATGAAGTTTTCCCAGCTTAGTTTTCCCGGTCCCAGGAAGAAATAGCCGCGGACAGCGCCCACCAGGGCGGTGTGGTGCAGGTTCGAGATGGAATCTTCGCCGCCAGTGACCGGAACCCGAAACCCGTTGTTTAAGGTGTGATGCCACGGGACCAGCGCAGCTTCGCTGGCCGAAGACCACAGTTCGTGGTAGCTCACCGTCCCCAGAGCCACGTCCACCGGAAATGCTTTAGCGACACCCAGGTTCGTCTCCAACGGGCTGCGCTCGCCCCCGAAGGGATGGACGTAGGCGCCGATGGCCCCCTGCAGCCGGGCATAGCGGAGGATGTCGGTGTTTGACGGATACAGGCTCTCGATCGCCGTGCCTTCGTAGCCGGTGGTAAAAGGTGAAATCAGGTGCTCCTTCAAGTTGAATAGAGAAATGTGGCCGTAGAACGGAGGGCGGTATTCCTGGCCGGTGTGCATGATCCGGTCCGCGGTAGAGAGCGGGTGCAAGAGGCGCCCGGGAACGAAGTACTGATAATCCGGAATGCGGTTGTCCTTGTTGGCGATTTGGTGGCAGATGACGTCGGCATCCTCGGCTGCATTCATCAGGAACAGGTTTCCCGGCGTGTTGTGGAAGTTGCCGCCGTAATTCATGTGGACGTGATTGCTGCCCGAGTACCAGCCTTTCGCCTTCAGGTTAGTCATCCTTCGCAGGGTAAGCCTCACCGCATGCACCTGACCCGCGCGGACCTGAAGCGTCTCCTTAGCCGGCCAATACTCCAAACCTTT
This sequence comes from Terriglobia bacterium, assembly GCA_047514915.1. GTDB lineage: Bacteria > Acidobacteriota > Terriglobia > JAJPHL01 > JAPKYU01 > CBDBKE01. The sequence goes on along the minus strand of JAKZXP010000273.1, from coordinate 1,961 downwards.
CACCGCCTCGATGGTGAGTGGCCCCTCGGGGACCTCGGCGCTGTAGCGTCCCGTGCTGTGGAACAGGTGCTGGTTGAGCCGGGAGAGACGCTCGTAGGCATCACTCGGGGTGTAGGGCTTACCGTCGCTGGCTTTCTGGTAGATGCGGGCCGGGGTTTCCTGCCCGGTGTCGCCGTCGATCACCCGCACGGTCACCGTGCCCATCGGCCGGCTCCAGCGTTTGGACCGGATGGGAACCAGTTGCTGCTGGCCTCCCCAGCTCTTCAGAAGCTTCAGTTGCGGAAGCCCCTCCTCGTTCGAGATGTAGGCGACCCATTCGCCGTCCGGCGACCAGCGCGGGTGGAAGCTGTCGTATTCGCCGAAGGTCATCTTGTAGGGCTCGCCGCCTCCGATCGGAAGCACGAACAGGTTCGTGTACTGGTGGCCGAGGTGCGAGCTGTAGATGATGCGCTTGCCGTCCGGCGACCAGTGGGGGCGGGTTCGATACAGCGTCTCTTCCTTGTGGATTCGTTTGGCCTTGCCCGAGTTCATCACGTCCGCTTCCACCGGAGCGCGCCACAGCGCGCCCGAGCCGAGAGGAATCTCCCGGTTGGAGACGAAGATCAATTCCTGACCATCGGGCGACCAGGTAGGCGAGATGTGCAAGTCGTAGGCGCCGAAATAGAGGCGGTCCCGGCCGAACCGGTGATCCCGGGTAACGGCAACCACATCGCCCCTTTGCCCGTTGTTGACCTCCATCACGTAGATGTTGAAGTATCCGTTCGGCGCCGTTGAGACGTAGGCCAGGCGCCTGCTGTCCGGCGACCAGGCCGGGTCCAGGTTCAGGTGGTGGCCGCTGGTAAGCGCCGTTGCCTGGTTGGTTTCCAGATTCAGAAGCATCAGTTGGATGCTTTCCCCGTTGTCGCTGGTGTAGGCCAGCCAACGGCCGTCGGGGGACCATTCCGGCGAGGAAAGGTGTTCGGCGGCGTAGACCCATTCGTAGGCGTCCCATTCGCCAACGCGAATCTTCCAGACCGAGCCGTGCATGGCAAAGGCCAGCCACTGGCCGTCGGGAGACCAGGAGGGCCACCACGGAGTGCTGCTCCCGGCCGGTGGCGGGTAGTAATTGTGCATGTAATTGCCGCCGGTCTTGGCCATGGGATAGACCGGACGGGGTTGCTGCGACGGTGGGCTCGGGTGAGCCATCCAGAAGGACAGCAGCAGCGCCGCAAACAGCCAAACTGTCACCAGGCGAATGTGGGAGCTATTTCTAGTTCTCATATGGAGGAACCATACGAACTGGGTGGTAATCCGTCAATAAGCTGCGGTTTCCGTTCACGCGCGTGCATGACGGTTGCCAACGGAGACCGAAGGCTAAGAGGTCAGCAGACCGCTACGGTGCCCGAGATTCTTCGATCAGCTCCACTCCGGGGGGAAGACGAAACCGGAACAGAGCGCTGTCCAAGGGCGGGTTGGGGATTTCGCCAAAGAGCCGGAACTCGGTGATCGTACCGTCGGTTTCCAGGATTTTGATGCGGCGAAGGCGCTGGCGGCCATCTACTTCCAGCAGCAATTCTCGAAAGCGCTCCCTGTTTTTTTTTGGCCGCAGCCGCAGCACGGGGTTGCCCGGATCCAATGGAGCGGCATCGCGGGTCAGGTCCACTCGAAAGGTACGCTTCAGGTTCATGCGCCCCAGCAGAAACCGGAGCGGTGTGCGCAGGTCGGCGCTCCGCTTGACCGGGATCCGGATGACTTGGCCGTCCTGCGGGACGTAGAAGAAAATTCTCTTTCCATCCAAGAGAAACAGCTTCACCTCGGGCCGCGTATATTCCCAGCGCATCTTGCCGGGCTTTTTCAAATAGAGGATCCCGGCCTCCTCGCGGGAGGGGGCCCGTTCGTCGGTCTTGTAAATCTGGACAAAATTCGCCTTCAGGGTTCGCATGCGGTTGTAATGTCTCTCCAGCGTGCGCACCACCTGATCC
>JAKZXP010000272.1:0-7166 GCA_047514915.1 Terriglobia bacterium | reverse complement strand
CAATAAACCATATATGCATACTGAGGAAACCCTAAGGAATACCGTCCTAGAGCGATTGAACGGTGGCAAGTTCGTGGTGGTTTCCAACCGGGAGCCGTTTGTTCACCGCTGGGAGGACGGACGGATCGTTTGCATGCAGCCGGCTAGTGGGGTGACCCATGCCTTGGATCCCGTCCTGCGTGCGACTCGCGGACTGTGGGTGGCCCACGGCAGCGGGGATGGGGATCGGGAGGTGGTGGACTTTCGCGACTCGATCGCCGTTCCTCCCAAGCGACCCCGGTACACCCTCAAGCGCGTCTGGTTGAGCCAGGAGCAGGAAGAGCTGTACTATTACGGCTTCGCGAACCAAGCCTTGTGGCCCTTGTGCCACGTTGTCTACCAGCGGCCAGTTTTTGAGGAAGCGCACTGGAAAGCTTACCAGGAGGTTAATGCCCGGTTTGCTGACGCGGTCGCCGAGGAGATTGGGGGGGAGCGTGCCTTTGTCTTCATCCAGGACTATCATCTGGCTTTGCTCTCGCGCATGATCAAGGAGCGTTGCCCGGACGCCATCACCGCGCAGTTTTGGCACATTCCCTGGCCGAATCCGGAGGTTTTCCGCATCTGCCCCTGGCAGGAGCAGATCCTGTAGGGATTGCTGGGCAACGACGTCCTGGGTTTTCATCTCCGCTACCACTGCATGAATTTTCTGGACACGGTAGCCAGAGTTCTGGAGGCCCGAGTGGACAGCGAGCTGCTGGCGGTGACTTACAAGAGTGCAACCACGAAAGTGCGCTCCTTTCCGATCAGCGTGGACTTTGAGGCCATCCAGGAGGCAGCCGAGACAGCCGAAGTGTGTTCGGAGATGGGTCGGTTGCGCCAGCGCTTCCAACTCAGGGGCCAATTCGTGGCGCTCGGTGTCGATCGGCTGGACTATACCAAGGGAATCGCTGAGCGGTTTCAGGCGGTGGATCGGTTTCTGATGAAGTACCCTGAATACCAGGGCCGGTTCACCCTGATGCAGGCAGGCGTCCCCACCCGGTCTCGCATTCCTCAGTACCAGCAGGTGGAAGAAGAACTGGAGCGGCTGGCCGAGGAGATTAACCGCAGGCACCAGAGAGAGGGCTGGCAGCCCATCGTGTTCGTCAAAGCTCATTTTGATCCGGTCAGCCTATACGCCCTGTACCGTCTGGCCGACCTGTGCATCGTCAGCTCGCTGCACGACGGGATGAACCTGGTGGCCAAGGAATTTGTCAGCGCCCGTTTCGACGAAGCCGGGGTGCTGCTATTGAGTCCTTTCACCGGCGCCTCGCGAGAACTGCGCGAGGCCGTGCTGATCAATCCCTACGCTACCGACGAGTTTGCCGAAGCCATCCGCAGGGCACTGGAAATGGACCCTGAGGAGGTGCGCCTGCGCATGCGGCAGCTGCGACAGACGGTGGCGCGGGAAAACATTTACTGCTGGGCTACTCGCATAGTGGAAAAGCTCTCCGATCTATCTGAGGAACTGGGCCATACGGAGCCCTTGGGGGCATTGGCTGCAAATATCGCGAGAGCTTGAACCCCCCCCTACCTGCTGTTACTCTTCGATTTCGACGGAAGACTGGCTCCTAGTGTGGAGCGGCCCCTCGGCGTTCAAGTCCTGCCCTCTGAAAGCCGATCTGAAGAAGCGAGCGGTGCGGCGCGGTCGAACGTTGGCGAAGTGTGACTGCTGTGCTATTTTATTTTGGCGACAACGTGGGCGACGGCGTGGACGATGACATGGTCGATGAGCCGGCTTTCGCCGCGGTCTCGCGAGGGGGCTCCGCGGTGCGGGTCGGCAAGACGGTGCGCAGTTCTGGCGCGCCTTTCTACCTGACCAGTCCGGCTGACCTGTCCGGAGAAGCTCGCCGGCTTTCCCCAGCGCGCTTGGAGCTGCCTGGTACGGAAACGGCCGCACAGGGACAGCGCGATCAGCCAAGTGCGAGGAGAGCAGGAGGCGTGAAGAAAAGCTGTGGTTGACACGTTTCGCTTCTACACGGAATCCAACGTAGCCCTGTACACGCCCTCGCGGGCCGACAGCCTTCGTTCCTTGCTGGAACGCATTCGTAAAGTCAGCGGGGCTGCCATCTTCTACCACTTTTTCCACGCCCTGCGGCGGCGGCACTTCACCACCTTCGAATACAAGAATGACTTCGCCCGCTGGGTGGTCATGAATTTCCAGGAGCCGCGCCTGGCCGAGCGGCTGGCGGTCATTGATCCCTTAGAGTTCGGCAGCGTGCGGGCCACCCGCGAGCGGTTGATCCGCTACCTGGAGGAGGCCGTCGGGAGCAGCGAATACTCGGTGCGGGTCCGCGAGGGCGAAGAATTTCGGTTTCTCACCCTGAAAAGCTTTGTCTACCCCACCGGCCCGGTGGCTCACGATCCCCGCGAACTGGCGGCCTATATCGAGCGATCCAGCTTGAGCTCGCTGTTCTTTCATTTCATCGAGACGCGGCTGCGAATGGGCCTCCCCAGCAACGACTATTCCCTGTGGTTGGAAACTGTCTTCGGAGAGGGGGAACTGGCCGCGCAAATTAATCGGCTGAGCCCCTACTTTAACAGCCTCCCCGAACTGCGGAGCCGGATCGTCGAACTCGTACGACAGAGGTGCGGGACATGAGCGCGATTCGCCTGGAGGACTACGCCCCACTGATCGGCGAAGGCGAACTCCACGACCTCCGGCTTCTGGCAGCTCCCTTGAAAGGGCTTCGGGTGCAACACATCAACTCCACTGCGCTGGGGGGCGGCGTGGCCGAAATTCTGATGCGGCTGGTGCCACTGATGCGGGAGTTAGGCTTGGATGCTTCCTGGACGGTTCTCGACGGCACGCCGGAGTTCTTCGAAGTGACGAAAGCGTTTCACAACGGGCTGCACGGGCAACCCACCCAGATCACGCTGCCCATGCTGGAATGCTACAAGCAAGTCCAGGAAAGTAACTATGCCAAGGTGGATCCCAAGGCGGACGTCGTCGTGTTGCACGATCCTCAACCGGCGGGGCTGGCCGAAATGCGGGCTGGGCATCCGGGCCGTTGGATCTGGCGCTGCCACATTGATCTCTCCGACGCGGATCCAATGGTCTGGGGATTTCTTCGCCCCTACGTCGAACGCTGTAATGCGGCCCTCTTTCACCTGCCCGAGTATGCCCAGGAGTTGCACATTGAGCAGTACGTCATCCCGCCGGCAATTGATCCGTTTTCCGAGAAGAACCGCGAGCTCAATGAGAGTGAAATAACTGATGTTTTGAGGAAATTCGGCATAGACCCGGGCCGCCCGATTGTAGCGCAGATTTCGCGCTTTGATCGGCTCAAGGACCCCGTGGGAGTTATCCAGGCCTACCGGCAACTCGGCAGATGGGTGGATTGCCAGCTGGTGCTGGCTGGCGGGGCTGCGGCCGACGACCCGGAAGGCCAGGAGGTGCTCGCCGAGGTCCGGCAGCAGGTTGCTGAAGATCCCAATGTCTTCATTTTGGATCTCCCTCCGGACAGCCATTTTGAGATCAACGCCCTGCAGCGGGCCGCTGCCGTGGTCGTGCAAAAATCCATACGCGAGGGCTTTGGGTTGGTGGTGACTGAGGCGATGTGGAAACGCAAGCCGGTCATTGGCGGCAACGTCGGCGGCATCCGCCGACAAATCCTCCACGGGGAAACAGGCTACCTGGTCAACACCATCGAGGGCACCGCTTGGTACTTGCGCGAATTGCTGGTCAATCGGGCTCTGGCGGCGCGCATGGGTGTCTTGGCGCAGGAATACGTTCGGACCAACGCACTCCTTCCCCAGTATCTGCAAAGCTGGCTCCTGGTTCTGCTTGGGTTGCACCAGCCCGGCGAGGGCATCCTGCCTTTGCGCGAAACCGTGCGCCCTGTGAAGCTACAAGAGCAAACTGCCTGAACTTGCGTTCTTAAGATGCCAGGCTGGGGAATCGGCTTTCTTCCTAGGCGCAGCTCTAGGGCGGAGGCTGGGGCGGCGTCAGCGGGAAGTGAGAAGAGCGTGTAGCCTTAACGCGTCTTGCGTTGGTTGAGGTTCCAGCGGATCATCAATTCCAGGCGCTTGGAGGTGGAGGGGAGGAAGGCCCCAGCCGGGCCCGGTGTCAAGCCCAGGTAGAGGTTGTGTTTGTACACCCCCACGTCCACCTTTCCATCCAGAAATCTGTGCAGTCGGAACCCCTTGTAGAGGTGGAAATAGTCGCGTTCGTAGGTGAAATTCTTGTAGCGGAAATGTAAGGGCCGGATCACTCCCCTCGAGCGTAACAGCCGATCCTCCTCGCTCCTGCGCCCGAAGTCTCCCAGGGCTGCGAACAACGAGCCGTCACTCTTCAGGGTGTGAGGACGCCAGAACATTTGCACTCCGGCGGCGTCCTGGGCGTTTGCCAACTGGGCGTTTGCCAAGCTTTCCTCAGCAAGGCCGACCGGCGACGCCAACAGGGCAACCGCCGTAACAACCGTCAGCGTCCAATAAACCGACCCCATGACTCCCCTTCAGATAGCTTCTGCCCTTGGGTCTCCTTCGCGGAGTCTACCACACCATCCCGCGCGTGGTTTTCAAAGTGGCAGGCCGGGTGTGCTCACAAAGCGATCTCTTTCTGGATGTCTATTATGTTCCTGAATAGATGGCATCAGAGAAAGAGCCTTGACTCGCCGGGAGAGGGGATTGTATAAACGACAACCGCTCATCTCTGCTGCGAACTACCTAAAGGAGGCTAGGTATGGCCAAAACTCCCGACGACGTTCTGAAACTAGCAAAAGCTGGCGGGGCCCAAATTGTGGACTTTCGATTCGTGGACCTGCCCGGGGTGTGGCAGCATTTCTCCATCCCGGTCGAAGGCCTCACCGGAGATCTGTTCGAACAGGGCATCGGTTTCGATGGCTCCAGCATTCGTGGCTTCCAGCTCATCCAGGAAAGCGACATGCTGCTGGTCCCGGACCCGGAGACGGCCCGCATGGATCCCATGCTGGAGATCCCCACGCTGAATTTGATTTGCAACGTGCAGGACCCGGTGACGCTCGAGCGCTACACGCGCGATGCTCGCTACATCGCGCAGAAGGCGGAAAACTACCTGAAGAGCACCGGAATCGCCGATGCCAGCTACTGGGGACCAGAGGCGGAGTTCTATATCTTTGACGATGTCCGCTATGACCAGAATGCACAGTCCGGCTATTACTTCATTGATTCCAAAGAGGGCATCTGGAACTCCGGTCGGGAGGAGAAGCCCAACCTGGGCTACAAGCTACGCCACAAGGAGGGTTACTTCCCCGTGCCGCCTGCCGATTCCATGCAGGACCTGCGCTCGGAAATCATCCTGAAACTGGCACAGGTGGGCGTTCCGGTTGAGGTGCATCACCACGAGGTGGGGACCGCCGGCCAGTGCGAGATTGATATGAAGTATGGGCCCCTCACCAAGTTGGCTGACAGCATGATGTGGTACAAGTACATCATTCGCAACGTCGCCCGCAAGCACGGCAAGACGGCCACCTTCATGCCCAAGCCCATCTTTGGCGACAACGGTTCGGGCATGCACACCCACCAGAGCTTGTGGAAGGGTGGCAAGCCCTTGTTTGCCGGGGACCTCTACGGTGGACTGAGCCAGATGGCTCTGTGGTACGCGGGCGGCCTGCTCAAGCACGCCGCCGTGCTGCTGGCCTTCTGCGCCCCCACCACCAACTCCTACCGGCGTCTGGTGCCCGGCTTCGAAGCGCCGGTCAACCTGGCCTACTCGCGGCGAAATCGCAGTGCGGCCGTCCGCATCCCGATGTACTCGACCAACCCCAAGGCCAAGCGAATCGAATTCCGGCCTCCGGACCCCTCCGCTAACCCCTATCTCTGCTTTGCCGCACAGTTGATGGCAGGTCTGGACGGAATCCAGAACCGGATCGATCCCGGCGAGCCCATTGACAAAGACCTCTACGACCTGGAACCGGAGGAAGCCGCCAAAATCCAGAGCACCCCGGGCTCTCTCGGCGAGGTGCTGGACGCGCTGGAGAAGGATCACGACTGGCTGCTGACCGGCGATGTGTTCACCCCAGACGTGATCGAAGTCTGGCTCACCTATAAGCGCGAACGCGAACTGGCCCCGGTGAACCTGCGCCCCGTGCCCTACGAGTTCTTCCTCTATTACGATCTGTAACTCTGGAGAAGCCTGAAGCAGCACGCTCGGCCGCCCGCCGGCCCGCCCAGGCGGGTCGGGGACGGTCCGGGGATTGCCGAAAGGATTGCGCGCGGCTTTCCGCAGGCCCAACGCACGTCTGCCCTAAGGGAGGCTTGAGGAGTGGAAGGAGCCTGGGTCTCTCAGACGCCGATTGCGTTCGCGGCTTCCTTCAGGATCGAGGCGCTGCGCGCCAGTGCCTTGCGCTCCGCGGGATCAAGTTCCGGGGTAATGTTCTGCACCACCCCCGCCGCGCCAATGATGCGCGGCAATGACAGGCATACATCGCGGACTCCGGCGACTTCATCGCACAAAGTGGAAACGGTGAGGATGGTGCCCTCGTCGTTGACGACAGCCTGCGCCAACCGCGCAATGCCGCTGCCGATCCCGTAATAGGTCGCCCCCTTGCCGCGGATGATGGTCGCCGCCGCGGCCCGCGTGCCGCGGTCAATCTCGGCCATCAGTGCGGGGGTCAGCGGGCGTCCCAACTCCTCGGCCAAGGCGCGGACGGGGGTCGTCCCGGCGGTGGCCGAGGACCAGCACAGCACCTCGCTGTCGCCATGCTCGCCCAGCACATAGGCGTGGGTCGACTGCGACGAGATTCCCAGATGCCGGCCCAGGAGCGCCCGGTAGCGGGCGGTGTCCAGGATGGTGCCGGAGCCGATCACTCGCTCCCGCGAGAAGCCCGAGATGCGGATGCTGGCTTGTGCCATGACGTCGACCGGGTTGGTCGCAATCAGCAGGATCGCCTCTGGCGCATTGGCCACGATGCGGCCGATGACCTTCTCGAACACCTTGTAGTTGCGCTGCAACAGGTCCAGCCGCGACTCACCCGGCTTCTGATTCACCCCGGCGGCGACCAGCACTAAGCCAGCGCCTTCCAGGTCCGGGTAGTCGCCTGCGCGTACCCGCAGCGGGTGGGCGAAAGGAGCGGCGTGCAGAATGTCCTGGGCTTCAGCTTCAGCGCGATCGCGTTGCAGATCGATCAGCACCAATTCGCTACCCACCCCACGCATAACCATGGCGTAGG
>JAKZXP010000271.1:0-4762 GCA_047514915.1 Terriglobia bacterium | reverse complement strand
AGGTTCGCGCATACGGCAAGCGGCCGGTCCGTGTTTCCTTGCAAGTAGAAGCAACGTCCATCGACCGGAACGTTGGTGCTGTCATTAATCAACAGGCCGCGTGTGTTGAAGACCATCTCGGTGGCCTGGGTCGTGCTCTGTCCGGGCGGAGCCGCGCTGATTCCGGTGGTGTCGAAGTTGACACCCGTAGCCAGCGGGTAATCGGTTGTGCCAGACTCCAGTGTCCAGGGGGTGCTAGGGCCGCGGACACGCAATTCGGTGCGGTAGGTGCGCGCGCCGACGTTCGGTACCACGCGGTAGCGAGCGTCACGAGTCGTGGCCTTGATCCGGGCCAACCTTATCGTGGCGGCAATCTCGAACGCAGTGCCGCTGAGCCGGTAGCTACGGATGGCCGGCGACATCCACTTAACCGCCATGCCTGCCAGCACCAAAATGATGACCACGACGATAATCAGTTCGATGATGCTAAAGCCGCTTTGGGAACTGCGCGGGCCTTCCGTTTCGTCGATCATTGGATGCCGCATGAGAAAATCCTTCTCACTACCAGCGGGGGATGAGCTTTTCGGGTTACCTCGGCAACCCAACTACAAAAGTCTACTCTCCGGACTTGCCCCTTGTAAAGCCGCAACCGGCCCCCCGACGGGACCAAATGCCGCGAGTACCAAACTACGCACGAAGGAGTGGCACGCTGGTGGCCAAGTGTGCGGTTGCCGGATAAGGCCCGGGCCTACAACAGATTCCGAAACGGGTGAAGGTGCAAGGCGGTTACTAAAACGGGGGGGATGTTGCGTTTCTTCCCATTTTTCCCTCGTTGAGTAAACTGTTCAGGTGGTCAGCCGCCCCCTGCGCCGGGTCAAGAGCTATTCCGGGGAGACCGGAGTTGTCTACCAGTACGTGTTTGTCAGCCAGCGCCGGGCACGGCGCGGGTGGTGGCGCTCCGGCACCGAGTACCTGTTCGACGTCTCCGTCGACCGCAAGACCCATTTTCCGGTTCCGGTGTTCATCTATGACGACGCGGTGCGCTCCTGGGACAAGGTACACCGGCGCCCGCTGTCTCCCACCGAGCAATACGCCGCCGCCAAGATGCGGCTGTTCCGCGCCTTCGATCAGAGCGAGCAGCTTCAGCAGGAAGCCGCCAGCATCGTAGTGGAAGCCGCCACCATCGAGGAGCTGCTGTCGGCGCTCGACATCAGTTAGCGTGCCGGTGAAATAGCTGGCACAGGTAGGAACGGCTGCGCAGCCACTCAGAAACCCAACAGTGCGGTACAGACATTCTGTTGTGTGTCTCGCTGGAATCGTCCGAAGGAAGACGTTTCAGCGGCCTGCAGTGGTTTCTGCGGAAGGTCGACCCCGCGCTACGCAGTTTGCCGGGCGTGGGCGTGCGACGCGGAGACCAAAAAAGTAAATGGGCCTCGCTGTTGGCGAGGCCCGGTCGAATCTTGACGAAGTTAAAAGCTACTTCTTTTTCTTTTTGCCTTTTGCTTTCTTCTTCGCCGCTTTCTTCTTAGCTGCGCATTTCATCAGCTTTTCTCCCTTCTCATCACAATGCATTCTGCATCGTAATGATGTTCCATGTATAGAGGTTGACTACGTTGATGTCAAGAGAAAAGTGAATCGAGGAATACAACCATCCAATCGGAAACCTTCGCCGATGAACGACGATTGAAACTAGTGGTTCTCTACTTACGTCCAGTTAAAGTGGGAATCGAGCGAGAAGAACGATCGCGCGCAGCGCTGCATTGTCGGAGAAGCAGTCTGCTGCTTTGACAGGCCAGCAGCTGCGAAACGATCGGATTTCCCAAAGTGCCTCTGGTGGCCTACAATGAAACTCCTACAATGAAACCCCTACAATGAAACCAATGAGTCTTGCTGGGCGAGTCGCGTGTGTTCTGAGTTGCCTCTGCTGCCTGCCCGGCTGGCTGTTCGCTCCCACGCCGGAACGCGCGGTGGAGCGCAATCCGGGTCGCGTTGCGGTGGACGCGGCAGAGCGTGAGCCGACGCTGCCCACGATCCGCGTGGACGTGGACGTGGTCAACGTCTTGTGCACGGTAAAAGACCGCAAGGGGAAACTCGTCAACACTCTCGCCAAAGAGGACTTCGAGATTTTCGAGGACGGGCGGCGACAGCAGATCCGCTACTTCTCGCGCGAGACCAACCTGCCGCTGACCGTGGGGTTGCTGGTGGACACCAGCGTCAGCCAGTGGCGACTGGTTCCTGCCGAGCAGGAAGCGGGGGAGGTCTTCTTTCGCCGCGTGATCGGATCGAAGGACCTAGCGTTCCTGATTAGCTTCGACGTGCACGTGGACCTGCTGCAGGATCTGACGGGCAGTCATGTTTTGCTGCGCCGGGCGCTCGAGGGGTTACGGGTGAACTCTCCCGCACCGGCGCCGATGCCCACCTCCGGGGGGCCCTTTCCCAATCTGCGCGCGGGAGGCACCCACCTCTACGACGCAGTCTTTCTGGCCGCTCGCGAAAAGCTAGTTCGCGAGGTGGGACGCAAGGCCATTGTGGTCATCAGTGATGGGGAGGATCAGGGCAGCAAGGTGAAGCTGAAGGCAGCGATCGCGGCCGCGCAGAAGGCCGACGTCATTCTCTACGGAATCCTGTTCTACGATCCCCGCTTCTACGGCCGCTACAGTCGTGGAGGCTACTCGGGCGACCGCGCCCTGAGGAAGATGTCGGAGCAGACCGGCGGGCGCATGATTCGGGTGGGACGCAGCAGAAACCTGCCGGAGGCGTTTGAGGAAATCTCTCGGGAGCTCCGCAGTCAGTACAGCCTGGGCTATACGTCGTCGAATCCCCGCCACGATGGGAAATTCCGGAAGCTCCGCATCAAGACCCGCAGCAACGATCTCCGCGTCCAGGCCCGCAAGGGCTACTACGCCACCGGCGAGAAGAGTCCCTGAACAGAGAACAGGTAAGAACGCAAACCGACCCTTCTTCCATATCTCCCTGTCGCCCTGATTCCTGATCAGGCGGCACTCTTCAGTCTTGATTCGCTTCGTTCCACAGCCAGCGCAACTGCGTTACCGCCCCCCAAGCAGAGCGTAGCCACACCCCGGCGAGCGTTGCGAGCGATCATCTCGTGCAGCAGCGTCACCAGGATTCGTGCGCCACTGGCCCCAATGGGGTGGCCCAAGGCCACGGCGCCGCCGTTGACGTTGACCCTGGCGGGGCCCAGTCGCAGTTCGCGGATCACCGCCAGGGCCTGCACCGCGAAGGCTTCGTTCAATTCGTAGAGGTCCACCCCGTCACGGTCCCAACCGACCTTGGCCAGCAATTGATTCACCGCTTCCACCGGAGCCATCATCACCATGCGGGGAGCGATGCCGCTGGTGGACTGGCCCACCACGCGGGCCAGAGGGGCGCGTCCCAGTCGGCTCGCCACCGATTCGGAGGCCACGACCACAGCAGCCGCCCCGTCGCTCATGCCCGGAGCATTGCCTGGGGTCACCGTGCCGTCCTTCTGGAAAACTGGCTTCAGCCGGGCCAGCGCCTCGAGCGAGCTGTCCTCGCGAGGCGATTCGTCCTTCTCGATGCGAACCGTTCGGCTCTTACTCTGCGGTACCTCCACCGGGACCATCTGCGACTCAAAGCGGCAGGCCCGCGTGGCGGCCACCGCCTTGCGGTGACTCTGAACCGCGAACTCATCCTGTTCTTCGCGACGGATGCCATACTTCGCCGCCACCACTTCAGCCGTTATGCCCATGTGGCAATCTTCGTAGACATCCCAAAGGCCATCCCGGATCATCGAGTCCACTAGTTCGCCGTGTCCCAGGCGCATCCCGGAACGCGCCTTGGGAATCAGGTAGGGCGCGTTGGACATCGACTCCATGCCGCCAGCCACCACCACCTCCGCGTTGCCGGTTTGAATCGCCTGCACCGCCAGGCCGACCGCCTTCAGGCCAGAACCACAAACCTTGTTGATGGTCATGGCGCAAACTCGGTGGGCGAGACCGCCGCGGAGCGCCGCTTGCCGTGCCGGGTTTTGCCCCAATCCGGCGCTTAACACGTTTCCCAGAATGACCTCGTCCACCTGCTCCGGCTCGATGCCTGCCCGGTGGACCGCCTCACGCACGACGGTTGCTCCCAGCAGCGTCGCGGGCATCGGAGCCAGTCCTCCCTGAAATTTGCCCACCGGCGTGCGGACCGCGCTTAGAAGGACGGCTTGCTCCACGGAAGATTCTCTCTTCAAACATCTTATCACTGTTCCGGAATCGCCCTGGCCCCCAGTACTATCGGAATCGCGCTGGCGGCAGTACTAGTAGTCCCGGGTTCTGGGATAGGAAGTTCGTACTGCGTCAAAAATGTGTCTTCCGGTCTATTGAACGTCCGGCCACGGCTCCCTACAATGCCTCCATTCTTGATCGAGGTACAGGTCTTGATCGAGGTACACGCGCATGATGAGGAAAGAGAAACGCAGCACTCGCCGTTTTAAGTTGGCCTTGCCGGTGATCCTCATGGCGGAGGATCCGGAGGAGTCGCCCCGGACGGTCCATACCAGAGACATCAGCTCCGCGGGCGTTTTGCTGCACTACGACGAGGAAGTACATCCGGGGATGGTGATGGAACTAGTGGTGACCCTGCCGGAATTCACCACTCAAGCCACCCCTGTGCAGTTGCGCTGCGTGGGCCGTGTGGTGCGGGTGGACCGCGGTCGCCGGAACCGGATGGGCGTCGCCGTGAAGATTGAACGGCACGAATTCATGCGCCTTCGAGACAAGTCCGACCAGGGGGTTCTCCAGGACTCAAACGTTCGAAC